>JBCBHI010000853.1:0-2834 GCA_038525885.1 Bacteroidota bacterium | reverse complement strand
GTAATGGAAGCTGAGGAACTGGACGAGGAGTTAGCGGATGACACGCTTCGCATGATGTTTGCCTGCTGTCACCCAAGTTTGCGAGATGATTATCAGGTTTTGCTCACATTGAAAATCCTTTGTGGGCTCAACAACCGAGAGGTAGCCCGGGCTCTGCTAAAAAAGGAAGAAACCATCGCCAAAGGCTATACCAGGGCCCGTCAACAGCTAAGAGAGCGCAACATTGAACTTATAGTCCCTCTGGGTGCTGGTCTGGGTGGGCGGCTCAACCAAGTATTGAAAGTACTGTATTTACTTTTCAATGAAGGATATACCGCCTCTGAAGGGGGTGATCTTATGCGACTGGACTTGTGCGCAGAAGCCATCCGGCTCGCTGAGCTCATTCTGGAGAATCCTTTACTCAGAAAACCCCAGGTTCACGGCCTATTGGCCTTGATGCTTTTCCAAGTATCGCGCTTCCCGGCCAGGCAAGATGACGAAGGTAAGCTTCTCACCTTGGAAGAACAGGATCGTTCTCTCTGGGACCAACGACTCATATGCCAAGCCCACGGACACTTACAGACCGCATCGGCCTTCGGACAGGTGCACGATTACATATTGCAAGCAGCCATGGCGGGGGTTCACGCTTTGGCTCCTACCTTCGAAAGCACTAACTGGGAGGCCTTGCTAGGCATCTACAATGCACAGATAAGACTAAACCCTAACCCAGTCATTCGACTAAACCGTGTAGTGGTTGTCCAAAAGGTACATGGCAGTGCTGCGGCCCTGCACGAACTCGATTCTTTGTCTGAGATTCCCGCCTTACAAGACTATTACTTGCTGTACGCCATCCGGGCGGAGGCACTCAGAGAATTGGGTATAGGAGATATGGCCCGCGAAAACTTACAACGGGCACTAACCCTTACACGAAACGACAGTGAACGGGCCTTCTTGGAAGAAAAACTATTGACCCTCTGATTTAAAAGAGGGCCTTTGCGATTTTGTACACGTTCTCACTTTTGCCCATGCTGTAGTAGTGCAATACCGGAACGCCCTTCTCCATCAGTTCCTTACTCTGTTGGATCGTCCATTCTACCCCTATCTGCCGGGCAGCTTTGTTGTCCTTACACTTGGCTACTTCATCTGCCAGGGCATCGGGCAAGTCCAGGTGAAATACACTAGGTAGCATTTGCAAATGGCGTAGCGTGGTGAGAGGCTTAAGCCCTGGAATAATGGGGATGTCAATTCCTGCGGCCCGGCATTTGTCTACAAATTCAAAGTACTTCTGATTATCAAAAAACATTTGAGTCACAATGTACTCGGCACCCAGGTCTACCTTTTCCTTAAGATATTTAAGATCTATGTTGAGATTGGGTGCTTCAAAGTGCTTCTCCGGGTAACCCGCCACCCCAATGCAAAAGTCTGTGGGCACGGCATTTTGAAGTTCTTCATCCAGGTACTGCCCGCTATTCATTCCTTGTATCTGCCCAATAAGCTCAGACGCGTAGGAGTGCCCTCCAGGATCTGGCACGAAGGTAGATTCCGATTTCATGGCATCGCCACGCAGGGCCAGCAGGTTATCAATGCCCAAAAAGTTGAGGTCGATCAGGGCATTCTCGGTCTCCTCCATGTTGAACCCGCCGCAAATGATATGCGGTACGGGGTCCACGTCATACCGATGCTTGATGGCCGCACAAATACCAACTGTGCCGGGTCGCTTTCGAACGGTTTTTCGCTCCAGCAGCCCCCCTTCCCGTGTCTTGTACACAAACTCCTCCCGGTGATAGGTCACATCAATGAAGGGCGGCTTAAACTCCATCAAGGGATCTATATGCCCAAATAGCGTTTCTATGCTCTCTCCTTTTTTCGGAGGCAGAATTTCGAATGAAAATAAGGTGTCCTTAGCGTTGCTAATGTGTTCGGTTACTTTCATGGTTAAGCAGTGGGTACCGTTTTTTGTTGAGGATCGTAATTGAGATTGGGGGCCATCCAGCGTTCGGCTACCTCCAGTTCCATGCCCTTGCGTTGGGCATAGTCTTCCAGTTGGTCAGGGCCTATTTTACCCAACCCAAAGTAGCGAGCTTCTGGGTGAGCGAAATAGTATCCGCTTACCGAAGCGGCGGGGTACATAGCCATACTTTCCGTTAGCTCTATCTGCAATTTCTCCGTTGCATCCAGTAGGGTAAACAGCTTGGGTTTCTCCGTATGGTCTGGGCAAGCAGGATATCCTGGAGCGGGACGAATCCCCTGGTATTTTTCTGCAATCAGGGCAGGATAGTCCAACGCTTCGCCATCCGTATAGCCCCACAACTCCGTACGAGTTTTGTAGTGCATTAGCTCTGCCAGTGCCTCTGCCAGCCTATCGGCAATGGCCTTCACCATGATGAGCTTATAGTCATCATGGTCTGCCTCGTATTGCTCAATCAGCTTTTCAATTCCTAAGCCGGCAGTAACGGCAAAACACCCCATATAGTCTTGCTTTCGGCTATCCTCAGGGGCTACAAAATCGGCCAAACTTAGGTTGGGCAGGCCACTCCCCTTTTGCCCCTGCTGGCGCAAAAACTCCAAGGTTTCCAGCACCTTCTGCCGAGATTCATCGGCATACAGCTCCACGGTATCGGGCCCCACGCGGGTGGCAGGATAGAAACCTACCCCAGCACGGCATCCAAGGCTCCGATTGGCAATGATTTCATCCAACATTTCGTTGGCATCCGCAAACAACTTCTTGGCCTCCTCGCCTACTACCTTATGCTCCAAAATGGCAGGATACTTCCCTTTCAGCATCCAGGTGCTGAAGAAGGGCGTCCAGTCGATAAAAGGCCTGATTTCCTCTATGGGATAATCCTCCCAATGCT
>JBCBHI010000852.1:0-2835 GCA_038525885.1 Bacteroidota bacterium | reverse complement strand
ATCTTCACAACGCAGATACCGATCCGACCCCTCTCGCGCAACAAGCTCACCGTTAGTAACTTGCCGATTTGCGTCACCAGTGGCGGCACCAACAAGCTGTTCACAAACCCGCTCGGCTACATTACCAAATGCGGTCATGATCTTCTGTAGGCAATTGTATTGCCCATTCCAACCGCCGATCCAAACGAAAGAATTGACTGGGCAAGGGTGCGATCACCACGCTGCCCTAAGAATGCCCAATATCTCCCGGATTCCTTCCGAGTAATTCCCCATTCTGATGTTTTCATTGGGGCTGTGCTGATTGTTGTCGGGATTGACGGTGGGCACCGTGACGGCTGGGATCCCCAGGGTGTTCACAAAAGGGGAGATGGGGATGGAGCCGCCCGAGGTTCGCTTGATGATGGGCTTTTGCCCCAGGGTATTGGTTACCGCTTGGGTAAGCCACCTGCCTAAGTCGGAGTCTACCTCTGTGCGGAAGGCTCCGTAGGATACCTGATGGGTAAAATGGGCGAGCTTACCATATTGCGCTCGCTCTTCATCGGTGGGCGTTGCTCCATCAGTAAAGTGGTAACCTTGTGCCTCAATGTGTTCCTTGATGAGTCCTATGAGCCGTTCAGGGTCGCTTTCCTTTACCAACCGCACGTCAATTTCGGCCACGGCCGAAGCGGGGATGATGGTGCGCTTTTCTGAGCCTACCCAACCGGCCGCCATCCCCCGTACGTTGAGCGAAGGATACTGAATGGCTTCCTGTAAAGAACCACCCACCGCATCCGTTTGGCTGATTCCCAGTTGGTTTTTGATGGCAGTTTCGTCGTCAGGTACTGCCTCCATAATCTTCCGGGCCCCTCCATCGATAGTGATGCCATCGTAGTAGCCTGGAATAGTTACCCGCCCTTGGTCGTCCTTCATGCCTCCCACAAGCTGCATTAGCCGGAAGGCAGGATTGGGAACCCAATTGCCGTAATGCCCGCTGTGTTGGGGAGCTTTGGGCCCAAACACGGTGAGCGTAATGGTGGCTATGCCGCGGGCACCAAAAGTAAGCGTGGGCAGGTTGCTGGGGTGCCGTGGGCCGTCAAAGATGAGCAGAGCATCGGCAGCCAGGGCTTGCCTATTGTCCCGCACAGCCTGTGGCAGATGCGGAGAGCCCATTTCCTCTTCGAAATCCATGATCACCTTTACTGAATAGGAAGGCGTTTCGCCCAGCTCTTGCATCAGTTTCCAGGCCGTGAGAAACATCATGACCGGGCCTTTGGCATCGGAGGCAGACCTCACAAATATGCGGTATTCAGGGTCGTAGGCGTCGTATAAGCGCTCCATGGGAATGGCCTCCCAGTTGCCTTCGGCATTTTGGGATTTCAGGGTAGGCGTAAAGGGCGTTTCCTGGTCCCACTTGGCTGGGTCTACCGGTTGCCCGTCTATCTGCAGATAGATGAGCACCGTTTTCTCGGCATTGGCTACCGGATATTCGGCTAGCAGCAAAGGGACATACTCCGTTTCTAACCGCTGGGTGGTAAACCCCAAGGCTTGGAAAGCCTCCTCGCACCAAACCACATTGGGCTCAATCTGCTCAGGAAAATGGGCATCATTCGGGATGGAGAAGAATTCTATGAGGTCTGCGAAGGAGTCTTGGGTGGCTTTTTCCAGGCGTTGGTCCAGGGTGGGTTGAGCCCAGAGTGGGGAGGCCAGGATAAAACCCAGCAGGCAACTAAGGGTGGTTTTCATAAGCGGTTTAGGTTGAGAAATAAAGTAACCGCTTTCGTGAGGGATTGCAAACCTGTGCTAGGGCAACAACTGACAAGAATCAGCTTTGTGATGGTACCAAGGTCAGGGTAGCACCGTAGAGAATAGCTCACTTTAGTGAAGGAAAGGGAAAGAGCTATGATAGTCCTGTTCATCCTTGTCGGATTGCTGCTGTTGCTCGTTTTGGGTGTACTGCTGTTGCCCCTATCTCTGGTGGTCGATTCGCAGAAAGGCCAATACCAATTCTGTGTGGGGCGGTGGCTCACCTTCCGGCTGATTACGTGGGAAGGATTACCGGCTGTGGAAGTGAAGGCGCCCTTTTACCGAAAGGTGTACGACGTGAAAGCCATGAAAGCCTTGAGCAAAAAGAGGAAAGACAAGAAGGAACCACGGAAAAGGAAGCGTAAGCGGTGGAAGGTGAAGCAGGTATTGCAAATGCTGGCCAACCTTAGGGATAGTTTTCAGGTCAAGCAGCTGCGGATAGTCATCAACACGGGCAATCCTGTTTGGAATGCCTGGATGTATCCCTTGCCTCATTTACTCAGTATGCCTGCAAGCCGGGTTCAAGTAGCTTTCCATGCGCCTAGTAGAGTGGTGTTGCATGTGGAGAACCGGGTAGGACGCATGGGATGGGCAGTAGCAAGAGTTTTCATTTTTAAACCCTCAAAATAGATCATGTCATGCAAACCAATTGGAGTGAAGTATTACCACAAGTGACCTCTTTCTTGAAAGACGAGGCGAATACCAAAACGATTATTGGAGAGGAGTTTTCTCTGGGTGAGTTTTCATGCGTGCCCGTGATGCGCCTGGGCATGGGTTTTGGTTCTGGCGGGGGTGAAGGCGAAGGCCCCAAGGGCACGGGAAAAGGAGATGGCGGTGGAGCTGCCGGCGGAATAGGACTGGACCCAATTGGGTTTCTGGTTTCCAGAAAAGATACCATCAGCTTTGTATCTACCCATGGTAAGGGAGCCATTTCCTCCATCATTGAGAAGGCCCCAGAGCTATTTGAGAAGTGGCTGGAAAAGGATAAAGAAGAATCAGTAGAGGCATAAGGGCCAGCCTACGGATCAGTCCAATTTTTACCACACTTGTCGA
>JBCBHI010000851.1:0-2840 GCA_038525885.1 Bacteroidota bacterium | reverse complement strand
GAGAAACACATAAGAGAATATTACTTGAAAGGAATTGAAATAATGAAAACGGCTGCCAACAATAATTAGGGGCTGCTGAAAAAGTCATCAATTGCCTCCGGATTTAGCCGGATGGTAAAGAAATTGATAAAAACAGGGCTTCAGCCCAAACAAACTGGCTATCGTTGGGCTGAAGCCCAAATAATTTGTGCTCTTAGGTCACCGAGCTAAATTGGACTGGCACACCAGCTCGGCGCAATTGAAATCCCAGCTTTTCGACCCAAATCGCTGAAAAACTTTGGATTTGAAAGTAGCGTGAAGTGGCATAAATGATTGTTAATAAGCTTGTTAACCATTTTTCAGCAGCTCTCAATTAAAAATTATTGACCTAACCGTTGAACGACATTATTGCCTGACGTTGTAATTAATTGGGGTGTGAAAATTTTCTAAATCGCGATTTGATTCTCACTTAAAGCCCAAAGCTTAAGCGCTAGTTCTTGGTCTTGTGTGGAGGGTTTAGCAAGCCTACCGTTTGGCGCAAAATATCCACCACTATCTTTAGGGCCTGATTTCAACACCGCGGGTAACCACCTCTCTACCATTTCCTCAGCAGGCCTTGCCGATGGAGGGTTGAACCCAGTATTAGCTAGAAGGTCGGTGAGTACAGCTCCTGGATCTACCGAACATGCTATTAAAGATGAGCCCTGCGTTCGCCTGGCCAATTCTTGTGTAAATAAAACCATCGCCAATTTCGATTGGCAATAGGCAGTCATCCCATTGTACCCTTCTCTCAGGTTTATATCATCAAAATGTATCCTACCTGCTGTATGACCACTGGACGAAATATTAATAACCCGAGGTTCAGAACGTTCTAGTAGACTAGGTAGCAAACGCTGTGTAAGTAAAAATGGAACCAAGTAGTTAACCTGCCAGGTGAGTTCAAAGCCATTTTCCGTTACCTCCTCTTGATTCATCCAAACCCCCGCGTTGTTCAGTAAAATATCAACGCCCTGATGAGACAGTCGATCAGCCATGGCACGAACCTGATTCAAAGACGAGAAATCAGCCATCTCTGCACGAGCAGATCCTCCCTGAGCCTGGATGTACTCTACGACAGTAGCACATTTTTTCGCGCTGCGTCCATGCACAATTACTTCATGCCCAACCTTAGCCATTGCCTTTGCGGCGGCAGCTCCTATGCCAGCCGTACCTCCTGTGATTAATACCTTCATCAATAATTTTAATTTCAGAAAAATTTTGTACTGGCAAATCCTACCAAATCACATACAATGAAGCAGGCTGGAACAATAGCCAAATGTTTATCCCAGGTTTTTTCTTCGGGAGGGCTACGACATCTTATACTAAACCGCATGAGCCATTCGGAATTGAGACAAGCTGCTAGATTCATGATTCGAATGACTTCCCTCCCTTATTGAAAGATGGCATCGCGGTAGAACAAGCCTCGGCCTTCTGGTACGTTATCGTTGGCGTCCAACTCAATTTGAGGATACAAGTACCGCATGGGAATGGTAGCCGCATTCCCTTTTGGGGTTAGCTGTATACCATCTCCGGTAATGGCTGAACGACGCACGTCCATCCACCCCTCCATTTGCCCTACCAAGGATAGATACCGCTCGGTCATTATGGCGTCTATCAAGGCAGTGCCTGTGAGGCCGGTGACATCGTTAGGATAGCTATCTACAGCCGCGCCGCCGTCCAGATCAATGCCATACAAACCCTGGTCATCGATATGATTGTAGAAGGCCTGCAAGGCAGCTTGGGCCGCCCCTTGGTTGTTAAGACGAGCATTGGCCTCGGCTTCAATCAACAAGGCTTCCTCATAGGTAACCAATGGATAATCCTGATCCATAGCAAAGAAGCCAGTAGGGGAGGTATTGAACTCCCATTCAAAACTACTTGTCCAGTCATCAGACTGGTAGAACATGTGTAGGCGAGGATCATCGTCGGTAGCATCAGTTGGATCACCTAATAGAATAGCCGTAGCGTTGGCATTATTAGCAGTTAGGTAACCACTCCGTTCGATTTCTACGAATACGTAGAATTGATTGCTATTTCCTCTAAGCACATTGCCGTGAGGCGTAAACAGGGAGTGGTCAGGCGTAGAGATACCTCCGTCTGCTAGAGCCGCCAAAGCACCCGCATAGTCACCTTGGTGCAGGGCGAAACGTGCGCGCAAGGTGTTGGCTACCGCCACCCAGGCGTCCCGATTTCCTTCGAAGTATATATCAGCAGCCAAACCACCATCACCCGTACCTATGCTAGCCGCAGCATCGGCCAGCAAAGCGTCCACGGTAGCATAAACCGCCAGCTGGTCGTCAAACTCAGGGGTCTCATGGTTATCCGGATCCGCCGCTTGCGCATAGGGGATATCCCCCCAAAGAGAGGCAACCGTTCCCATCATGTGCCCCTCAACAATACGTGAGATATGATAGATATCGTCATTCCCTTCCTCCATAGCCTGGGCCTGAAGTAGGCGGTGTTGGTTCAACCCCAATACGTACACATTTAGCCAGGATCTATCGTATTGCTCTGGTGAGATGATATATGCATCCAAACCGATAGCACCTCGGTCGGAAGCGGTAAAGTATTGCGCCCATACAGCGCCTATACGAGCCATATGGCCTTCATGAAATACGGAGTTATTGACCAAGGTACCGGTAAGGTGAGACTCCAAGGATACTGAACCTGGGCGGTTGGGATCAACACTTAGGTCCTCCAGATAAGAGGCACAGCCTGTAGTAACCACTACCAGACCCGTTGCGAGAATATTGGTGAGCTTTTTCATGGTTGTCATCTGGTTTAGAAGTTTGCGGATACAGTGAAGAGGAAGGAACGGGTAT
>JBCBHI010000850.1:0-2846 GCA_038525885.1 Bacteroidota bacterium | reverse complement strand
TGGAAAAAATCTGCGTCTCATAGCTATGAGGTCCGTGGCAAAAAACTGGGCATCATTGGCTATGGTAACATTGGCAAGCAGCTTTCTGTACTGGCAGAAGCCGTAGGGCTGGATGTATACTATTATGATTTGGAGGAGAAACTTGCCCTGGGTAATGCTACAAAATGCGAATCCCTGGAGAAGCTATTGAGCTTGGCAGATATCATTTCCTTACACATAGACGGGCGCCCCGAAAACAATGAGGTTATCGGCACCAAGGAATTCGCCCAGATGAAGGATGGCGTCATCTTCCTTAACCTGGCCCGGGGCAAAGTGGTAGATGTACCCGCACTGAAGAAGGCGGTAGAGGAAGGCAAGATTAGAGGAACTGCTGTAGATGTGTTCCCCTTTGAACCCAAAACCAATCAGGAACCCTTTGAAAGCGAGTTGCGAGGCTTACCCAACACCATCCTTACCCCACATATCGGAGGGAGCACCTTGGAAGCCCAAATCAACATCGCCAACTTTGTTCCTGCGCAGATTATCAGCTACATCAATACTGGCTCTACAGCTCAGTCGGTCAACTTCCCGCAGTTACAGCTACCTCAGCAAGGTGCCGCTCATCGTTTGTTGCACATCCACCACAACACACCAGGCATTCTGGCACAGATCAACTCCGTACTCTCTGAGCATAACGCCAACATTACTGGTCAGTATCTGAAAACCAATGAGACCATTGGGTATGTCATTATCGATGTGGATAAAGAATATGACCAAGCTATGATTGAGGGCTTGAAAAAAATAGAGCGGACCATTTGGTTCCGCACGCTTTATTAACTGGTTCTGGAAGGAGACCTTGTCGGAGCTTAATTATCCTGGTCAGGGTCTTCTTCCTCCTTTTCTTCAGGACCTGATTCTTGGTCAGGATCTTCCTCTTCCTCAGGGGCTTCCTCTCCTGGCAGAGAGCCATCTCCAGAATCCCCCTCTTCTTGCTCAGTTTC
The DNA here is from genome assembly GCA_038525885.1 of Bacteroidota bacterium. Lineage (GTDB taxonomy): Bacteria > Bacteroidota > Bacteroidia > Cytophagales > Cyclobacteriaceae > DMST01. The sequence goes on along the minus strand of JBCBHI010000850.1, from coordinate 1,866 downwards.
TTCGCCTGGTAAAGGAATATCTTCATCATCGGCAAAGGGATCGTACACCTCTTCTACCACTTCTTCTACTACTTCCTTCTTGCGGAAAAAGCTGAGAAATTTTTCCCTCCTGGCAAACCGAGTAGAATCTTTGATCCTTTCCTCCTCCAACCTGGCAGCCTCGGCTTTCTGCCAGGCCTCATAAGCCGCTTGCCTCCGTTCTACTATCTCCTGACCTATGTAGTACATATACAGGCTTTGCTCTACATTATAGGTCTTACCATCATCTACGGCAGCAGATACAATAGCATACTCAAGCTCCTGATCATTCGAATTGGTGCTTGCTATGTCTACTGGGGTAGCAGATTCGTCTGGGGTAACCGGGGCTGCAGTGTCTGTGGAGTCTACCGATGCAGTGGCACTATCCGCCGTGGGCACTAAGTCCTCCGCATCCATTTGAAAAGTGGCCGTATCCACATCTTCTTTTTCTGCGAATACTTTTTCCATTCTGACGGTTTCAATTTCGTGCTTCCGCCGGAGCCAACCCTTCTTTTCTACTGTGCCATACCATGTTCTGCGTGGGGTTTCATTAGCATCATAAATAGGCAAAGTATCTTGGTCAAAAAGAGCAAAGTAAGCCTCACGGTACTCATCGTCCAGGATGTACCGGCTCTGAAACTCAGGGCATGTCATTCTATCGCGACATCCCGAAAGCATCAATAAACCCACCAAAGCGTAGAGGATAACTTTCTTCATTCTTTTGCCCTCAAGGCAAGAATTATTCCAAGGGTAAAATAAAATCGGGTACGATCACCTCATCTACCCACCTTTTATACATTTTCCCACTAGGGTGTAATTGATCAGAGGCCACCAGTTCGGGATCTTCCGCAGCCTCTCGGGATATGGGGGTGATATCAAAAAACACCACACCATACTGCTCACAAATTGTTTTGGCAGATGAATTGTATGCATCCAACTCTTCAGCAATTTTTTCGGGATTGCCTGACTGACCAAAAGGTGTTGCACCGTAGTCAGGAATACTAACCACAAAAACCCGCTCTTTATTGTCTCCTGCAAATGAAATGGCCTGTTGCAGTAATTCTTCAAATTCAACCTTATAGCCCTCCAGGGTAAACCCTCTCCCCTCTCCACGGTATTGGTTATTTACCCCAATCAGCAACGATACAAGATCATATTTATCGGCAACCTCAGCCGCCGCAATGCCCGATTTTAACTCACCAGTGGTCCATCCGGTGGTTGCTATAATCTGAACCGTATCCACGGCATACCCTGCGCCTGTTAGTTTATCACCCAGCAGAACGGGCCATCGTTCAGACGGATCTACACTTTCGCCTATGGTATAAGAATCACCTAAAGCGAGGTAGGCAATATTCCCTTTCATGTTATCGGGGGTAGCAGTTATTTCTTCTTCCTCAGGCGAATCATCATTCATCTCCTGTTCGGCAATTGCAGCGCAAGATACAATTCCACAACACAGCATTACGAGCCCAAGCATGCCTATTGAATAAGAAAAGTCCTTACCTCTTACCGGTATTTTGGAAATAACCCAATGAAAGCTGTAGTTCATCGAACCTATCACCTGTTTCATCCCATCGAAGTTTGCGGTTCTTTTTGCAGAAACAGAACCTTACATTGTATACTTTTTATTACTTTGTATTAGAAACGAAAAAGACCTGTGGATAACAATCCCTTTTTCGAGATACAAAGTTGAGAAACAATTAGTTAAGCTATTTACCTAAAAGTAAAAATTTAAATAGCTTTTTCACATTACAACGAGTATTCATCACAATTATAAGAACATTCTTATAAATTGTGGTATTGAAATAAGTTTATAGAAATGCGATGACAAGAATGGTTCGCATAGCT
>JBCBHI010000849.1:0-2851 GCA_038525885.1 Bacteroidota bacterium | reverse complement strand
TTTTCCTATCTTCCTGGCATGAAACGTACACTTCTAGGGATTTCGGCCCTCCTAATGATTGGGGGCTGTGGAAGTCCGTCTACTATGGACACTTTATACCAATCGGACACCTTTACCATTCTGCCGGACCGGGTGGTGCAAGGGGAATTTGAAGCGGTAGCGACCTCTGCTACTAAGATGAATAGTACTTACCACAGCCCGGCCAATGCCTCTTTTCCGCGGCATGTAGAATTTAAGTTTAGCCTCAATGGTAAGGACAATGAGCTGCCCTTCGGCTCTAACCACGTGGAAGTACTCCGCCCGGCGGACGGGAAGGTAACCGTACCGGTGCGGGTATTTGGGGAGCAGGACGAAACTACGCCGGAAGCACCTACCAATGACTTTTTGGAACCCAACACGGAGGTGACCTTTCAGCTGGACCTGAGCCCGGTGCTGGAAGCCTTTGAAAAGGATGGCTTTTATGAAGGGACCGACGGTAGTCGACTGGCCAAAGAAGATTTTATCGGAGTATTTGTGGCAGGGAACCGGGAGCCGCTGAGCTGGGACTTTGAGAACCTCCTAATCCGCCCCGAATTTGAGCTGAAGGACGAAGATGGTGACGGAATCTACACGGTGACCCTAGGCTTCAATGTGTATAATGAGGAAAACTTCACGGCTAGCGAATGGAAGGCCTCGGTGGACGTAAGCCAATACCCTACCTACACCAGTGGCAAGCCGCTGCTGAATGCCTTCCACGTGATGAGCCTGGAGGAACTGGTGAACGATGTGTGGCCCGAGCAAACCTTCAAGGCGGGCAAGTCCTGGGGTGGGGTTTGGACCCGGGATATCAGCTACAGCATCTTGCTTTCGCTGGCGATATTGGAGCCCGAGATATCGCTGAACTCCCTCCGGTTCAAAACCGGAAACGGGCGGATCACGCAAGATACGGGTACGGGTGGGGCCTGGCCCATTAGTACGGATCGAATGACCTGGAGTCTGGCGGCTTGGGAGGTATACCTGACCACGGGTGACAAGGCATGGCTACAGGAAGCCTACGGGCTGCTACGGACCAGTGCCGAGCACGACTTGCTGACTATTCAAGATCCGCAGACCGGGCTGATGAAGGGGGAAAGCAGCTTTCTGGACTGGCGCAAGCAGTCCTACCCCCGGTGGATGGGCCCCATAGATATTTATAACTCGCTGAACCTGGGTACCAATGCGGTGCACTACCAGACCTACCGCATTCTGGCTCAAATGGCCGAAGAGATGGGCGAACCAACTGACCGCTGGGATGCGGTGGCAGAGCAGATCAAGCAAGGCATCAACGAGCACCTATGGGTGGCGGACCGGGGATATTATGCTCAATATCTATACGGCCGAGAGTTTATGCAGCAGTCGGAGCGGAGTGAGGCGCTGGGTGAAGCCCTGTGCGTGTTGTTTGGCATTGCGGAGGGAGAGCGGGCCCAGCAAGTAGTGGCGAATACGCCCGTAGTGAAGTACGGCGTGCCGTGCATTTACCCACAGATACCGGACATATCGCCCTATCACAACAACGGTATTTGGCCCTTTGTGCAGGCTTACTTCACCTGGGCAGCGGCAGAAGCCAACAACCCCGAAGCGGTGGCTTTTGGGATGGCGGGTATCTACCGAGCAGCGGGCCTGTTCCTGACCAACAAAGAGAACATGGTGGCTGAGTCGGGCGACTTTGAGGGCACCGAGATCAACTCCAATGCCCAGCTATGGAGTGTGGCCGGCAACCTGGCCATGGTCTACCGCATATTGCTAGGGACGCGATTCTCCACCCGAGGCATAGAATTTAGGCCCTTTGTGCCGGAGGCCTATGCCGGAGAGCACCAGGTACAGGGTATGAAATACCGCAAGGCTACCTTTAACGTAACGGTGAAGGGCTGGGGGAACCGGATAGCCTCTGTAAATGGCGACGCCAGCCAGGCAGGTACCCATGTGATGTTTCCTAATGACCTGGAAGGAACGGTAGATCTGGTGATTGAGCTTACCAATACGATGGAGGATGCCTCCGCGGGCCTGCATTTGGTAGAGAACCGATTTTCACTCCCCACGCCCAATATGAACGCTGATAGCGAAAAGGTACTAGGGGGAGGCGATGAAGGGGAAAAGTGGCGACTGCTGGCCAATGGCATGGAGCTGAACAACTGGCCCTCGATGATGAGCGAGCACTACAACGAAACCAGCCTGCGGGTGGCGGATACGGATGGATACTGGTCCTTTATGTCTGAGCCGGATGATAATGCCGAGAGTGTGGGGCGGATCGTGGAAGCTGAATCCTTTGGGCGCGCGGTAGCTACCACCAACGGAGCGCAAGGCTACAGCGGAGCGGGCTTTGTGAAACTGACCAAGCAAGAAAACCGGGAGCTGACCACGGCCATAGAAATAGCGAAGGCGGGGTGGTACCGGGTGGATGTACGGTATAGCAACGGCAGTGGCCGTATCAATACCAACAACCAGTGTGCTTTGCGCTCCCTCTACTTGGATGATCAACCCTGGGGAGTGCTAGTGATGCCCCAGCTAGGGTTGGAAGAGTGGAGTACCTGGGGGTATAGCAATGGGCTACGCAGATATTTTGAGCCGGGGAGATATTCCCTAACCCTACGGTTTGAAGATCATAACGAAAATATGAACTTCGAGACGAATACTGCTTTTCTGGACCACCTAAGAGTAGTTCCTCTGTCCGGGGAGCCTACCTTGTAGCCAGAAGAGAATAGGAGGGAGGCTGGGCTTTTAGCGCTTTGGCACCGGCCAAACCTCCGTAGGGACTTTTTTTGAACGCGGGAAATGCTATGGCTTTACGGAGTTGCCAAGAGGGTGTTTTATAGCTCTGGGCACACGGTTCATG
>JBCBHI010000848.1:0-2855 GCA_038525885.1 Bacteroidota bacterium | reverse complement strand
ATCCAACTAGAGGACATTCTAAATTCCCTTGAATAATTCCCGCACATCCCTATTCCTCGGAACAATAGGCCAGTTAAATAAATTCTTCAAGGGAATTTAGAATGTCCTCTAGTTGGATGATATTCTGAGGGAGATGGTCTCTTCCGATCTCCCACAGAATATTAGGATCTATAACGTGGTATTCATAAACTGCAAAATTTCATAAACCATACATTTGCTTCCAGGACAATTCCGGGTTCTTCTCTTTTAAGGATTGAGATACCTTATTCGCAGCCTCCCCGACTATTTCATAGTTACGCGTTATGGCATCGATAGCCATCTCATTTTTCAAGAAATCGGACAAGCCACCGGCTTGATCTAAGTACTTCAGTACTTTTTCCATGGCAGAAATCATATCCTTAATGTAGGCCGCGTCACCTCTTTTCATCAGACAAATTCTACCTCGGTTAGAATAGTCTTTTTGAATTCTGGGCGTAGAGCTCCTTCAGTCACCAAATCTACTTTACGGTTGAACTGAGACTCTAAGAAATCCTTAAGGCTGAAAAAATCCCAACCCACAGAGCGGTAGAAGGAAACCAGAATATCTACATCGGATTCCTCATGTTGGGTGCCTTTGGCAAACGACCCAAAATACCCAATTTGTTCTACACTATATCGCTCCCTTAAGGTGGGCTTCAATTTTTGTATTGTCTGCGCTATGTCCCTAGCCGTTTTCATATTCAATAATACGAAATTCTCGATTGCTGTGTTTTTTGAAGCTGTAGACCGCGGTATGGCGCAAGGTAAGAAAGGGTTTGACCTATGTGGCCACAAAAAAACAGACGGCTCATGAATGAGCAACCCGCCAATTTGAAATGCCAGAAGTTGGCCTTATTGCTATTTGTAAGGCTACATTTACTCGTTTACTACTTCTTCATCGCCTACAATCACCAATGTCATCTTCTCGGGTGAGATGTACTCCTTCATGATGGCGCTTATCTTGCTATGCGTGATCTCATAGATGTTCTCCACGCGCTGCGTGAGGTAGCTCTCGGGCAGATCGTGGATGTCTAGAAAGACCACCGTCTGGAAGTGACCCTCACTGAAGTGGAAGTTACTTCCGCTTCAGATATTAGGATTACTGAAATTTAGTAGGGGTAAAATCTGGAAGTAACTTCCAGATTAGTAGAGGGTGGATAAACTTCCGAATCAGATGGACGAATATAGACGGCACGAAAGTAACTTTCGCGCCAGTATTGTAGTGCAAAACCACTGGTGTGGATGAATGCCAGCCTCTATCCTACACTATCCACACCCCCATTTGCACATCCCCCTCCCTCCTACTACCTTTACCGCACAGCTTTAGGGGTGCTTCGTTCCTTACGGACGCGGCTGAGATATACCCTTGGAACCTGATCCCGGTAATGCGGGCGCAGGGAAAAGTTGGCGAGAATTTTCAGGCCGAAAGGCCAAATTCCCTCTCCCGTCCCACCTCACTGTGGGCGTACGCCACCGCTAAAGTTGTACCGTACCCAAACGTACCGAGTGGTGGAATACACGATCAACAATGAAACCATGACGGCAACTGAAGCCCCCTTGCTTCAGGACTTGCTCACCGAGCGCAAGCTCGCCCAAACGCCCGGCGTGGCCGTGGCAATCAACGAACGCGTCATTCCCCGTACGGTATGGGCTGAAACCACCATTCAGCCGCAAGATCAGATTCTTATCATCACCGCCACGGCGGGGGGCTAAAGCCACCTACCGTGACTAAACGTATGCCCATGGCAAAACTGGAAAAAACGCCCACTCAGGAACAGATTACCCGCGACGCCTTCCCGATGTCGAAGAAGATCTACGTTCCGGGCCAACTGCATGACATCCAGGTGGCGATGCGCGAGATCTCGCTGCACCCCACCAAGCTGAAATTCAACCCCTCTGCCCCGGTAGAGGACAATCCTTCGGTAACGGTATACGACACCAGCGGGCCCTACACGGACCCCGAGGTGGAGATAGACGTGCGCAAGGGCCTACCGCCGCTGCGCGAGCAGTGGATCAAGGACCGCGGTAACGTGGAGCAGCTAGACACGCTCACTTCCAAGTACGGCCGCGAGCGACTGAGTGACGAGAAGCTGGACTTCCTGCGCTTTGATCATTTGCGCAACCCGCTGCGCGCCAAGAAGGGCGAAAACGTGACCCAGCTGCACTACGCACGCCAAGGCATCATCACCCCGGAGATGGAGTACATCGCCATCCGCGAGAACCAGCGACTGCAAGAGGTAGGTGAGTACGACCAGCACCCGGGCCAAAATTTTGGTGCGAACACACCCAAAGGGGCCATCACGCCAGAGTTTGTGCGCGATGAGGTAGCGGCGGGCCGTGCCATCATCCCCAGCAACATCAACCACCCGGAAGCGGAGCCGATGATCATTGGCCGGAACTTCTTGGTGAAAATCAACGCCAACCTGGGCAACTCGGCCGTCACCTCTAGCATAGAGGAAGAGGTAGAGAAGGCCGTATGGGGCTGCCGCTGGGGTGCGGATACCATCATGGACCTGAGCACGGGCGACAACATTCACGAGACGCGCGAGTGGATTGTGCGCAACTCCCCCGTGCCCATCGGTACGGTGCCCATCTACCAAGCCCTGGAAAAGGTAAACGGCAAGGCCGAGAACCTGACCTGGGAGATCTTCCGCGATACGCTGATAGAGCAAGCCGAGCAAGGGGTGGACTACTTCACCATCCACGCTGGGGTGCGCCTACCCTACATCCCCCTCACCGCCAAGCGCGTGACCGGTATTGTAAGCCGGGGAGGCTCCATCATGGCCAAGTGGTGCCTGGCCCACCACAAAGAGAACTTCCTCTACACTCACTTTGAG
>JBCBHI010000847.1:0-2856 GCA_038525885.1 Bacteroidota bacterium | reverse complement strand
TTGGTGACGCACCTGTCGGTGCTCAAACACCAACAAGGGCAAGTCTTGAAAGTGAATTTGTCCCCAGGTTTTCGGCTTGATCCGTTAATTGAACATAGATTTCAATGCCTTGGCTGCTCCCGGGTTCACTGCCAAGACGATGATGCTAAGTAGCAGCAATATTTAGTGAGCGGGTAGCTGGTATACCCGGAAATCCCTACCAGGGTATCCCCTGATTCTAATCCTACTTAATTTTATACAAGTTCAGGAAATGCTGCGTAATGGAGCGAGCGCATATATAAGAGGCTGCTACCAAAGTGAGCAGCTCTTTTTGGTATCCATTCGGCCCCCCCATCTAGTTCTTATTTTAATTCAAAGTGTGTCGGAAATGAATAGTAAGCCCAGATTGGATGATCAGCAGGTTGCATTTTTGCTACGGTTGTGCTCAGGCCTCTGGTTTCTTTCTTCAATTATTTTCTCGGTCAAATCGCGAAAAGTCTTTACTTCTCCTGTTGAAGTTTCAAATCGGCGAGAGTCCAGAAGGTGGAGTGATTTCCAGAAACCAGAATTCTTCCTACGCAACTCAAGCTTATCGATGGGCCTTGTTCCCGTAAGCGTGATTTCTTCTAAAACTGGAGAGAAGTACTTGTCCAAGTATGCTGATATTGACGAAGAAGGCCGGAGTTCATCTACGTTTACGCCCTTATCCATAAGGTTCTTTTTGATGGTTAAGAACACTCCTGCTTTTAAGCACGGTTTGCCAAAAAGTGTTTTTGGCTCAAAAGTGTCTTTCACGGCATGTTTAGATAGCAACTGGCATACGTCGATCAGTTTCTTTGCCTTTGCAGGTTCCAAAGTGTTTTGCCATACGTCTTGACTGATTTCAGTTCTAAATTCTTGATTCAGAAATTCCCCTAGCTTTTTCCATCCAAGTAAGTCGTTCGCCCGCCTCCATTCCCTAATAGTCATATCCGCCGTAATTTCGACCCATGGGTCAACTTCAGCATCTAGAGGACTACATAGCCTATGTTGCTCCTTGAAAATTGCGAGAATTTCTTCTTCGGTGTACTTGTTTTCCTGTGCTGCCATTTCGGTATACAAAGAATTAATTTACCCTTTCTATTTACTCAATACCACTGGTATTCCCACTATTTTGATAGAAGAGAAACCATCCAAGGGGGGCGAGATGTATTACCCAAAGTTTCCCTGTAAATGGCCTTACAGGATGAAGCCACAGAAGGAATGCCCTCTCCACTATGGCTTACATACAGGTTCAACTGTCGTATTTCTTTAATATCAAGGCGGCGCAATGCCCTCCAAATCCGAAACTATTGCTCAGTGCATATTGGATGTCTTTTTGGGTCTTTTCATGAAGCGATAAATTCAATGCCTTAGGTATGGTTTCGTCCACTTCGATAGTATTGATGGTGGGCGGAATCAGATTCTTATTTACCGAAAGGCAAGTGGAAATAGCTTCTATGGCTCCCGTAGCGCCCAACAAATGCCCGGTCATAGATTTCGAGGCGCTGACTTGTATTCGGTCAAGGTTAGCTTCAAATAGTTTTTCAATCGCTTTTATCTCAGAGATATCGCCCAACCCGGTGGAAGTGGCGTGGGCATTGAGGTAATCAATTTCCTTGGGTTGGATGTTGGCTTCCTTTATCCCGTTTTCCATGGCCAGATAAGCCCCGTAACCCTCAGGGTGAGTCCCCGTGATATGATATGCGTCCGAGCTTTCTCCACCACCCACAATTTCAGCGTAGATTTTTGCCCCTCTTCTGATAGCCGAGTCAATGCTTTCTATGATTAAAGCTCCCGCTCCTTCTCCCACCACAAATCCATCCCTGGATTTGTCAAAAGGCCTGGAAGCAGAGGCATAATGTTCGTTGTTGGTGGACATGGCTTTCATAGCATTGAAGCCCCCAACAGAAGACTCGGAAATTGGCGCTTCTGAACCACCTGCAATTATCATATCTGCTTTTCCCCAGCGGATATAATTGAATGCTTGGATAACGCTTTGCGTGGAAGAAGCACAAGCCGTGACCGGGCAGTAGTTAATGCCATGAAGCCCGTAGTTGATGGATATTTGCCCTGATAAACCGTTGGAGATGATCTTGGGAATGAAAAACGGATTAAACCTTGGTTGAAAATCACCTTGGGTAAAATCAATGACTTCCTTTTCAAAAGTCTCAAAACCACCAATACCGCTCGAAAAGATTACTCCAACTCTGTTGGTATCCAGTTTTGAAAAATCAAGTTCAGCATCCTCTACGGCCTCCCTGGTTGAAATCAAACCATATTGACTAAACCGGTCCAGCTTTCTTGCTTCTTTACGGTCAAAATAGTCCAGGGGATCAAAATCCTTTATTTCGCAGGCGAATTGCGTTTTGAATCGAGAAGCATCAAAACGCGTTATCCTGTCTGCTCCTGAAACTCCGTTTAGTAGGTTGTTCCAGTAGTCTTTTGTGTTATTCCCGATGGGTGTAATGGCTCCTAAGCCTGTTATTACTACTCTTTTCATCTTATAGTATTCTACATATACCGTACGGTATATGACTGTTCAAATTTTTTTCAAACTGTTTTTAATTGATTAACCTCAGACTCTAAAAAGTCTATGTTACTCAATAGAATTTCTGGTTTGTCCAGAGTTTTGGCAATCAAAATGCTGCCTTCAATCAAAGCAATCATGCGGTAGGAAAATGCTTCTGTATCGGTGTTTTTCAGCTCATTATGCTCGATGCCCTCCTTTAGAATTGAGACAATCCTTTGATGCCAATTCTGGATGGTATCAATGACTTCTTGTTTTAATACATCGTTGCCATCATCTGCATCTACGGCAGTATTCAGAATGGCACAACCCCCATTATTGAAAATAGG
>JBCBHI010000846.1:0-2851 GCA_038525885.1 Bacteroidota bacterium | reverse complement strand
GTTGGCCGTAGAATAACCCAGCCCAGAAGTGATGTACAAGTAGTCGTCGGGCAACTTATTCATTTCCACTACATCCTTCTGGGTTATTCTACGGCCAACTATTTGGTATTGGTACCCCTCATTACCAATGAGGAGGTATACGGTATGTTTGAGATTGGCTCTTTTTCACCCCTGCACCAATATCAAGTAGATTTCTTGAAGGGTTTGGCTGAAACGGTGGCTGCGGCCATTAATACCGTGAAGGTGAATGATAACACCCGACGTCTGTTGAATGAGTCGCAGGAGCTAACGGAGCAAATGCGAGCCCAGGAGGAAGAGATGCGCCAAAATATGGAGGAGCTACAGGCTACTCAGGAGGAAATGAAGCGCGGGGCAGATGATGCCGAGGCTAAAGTGCACCGGCTCAATACCATCTTGAATTCCACTTCTGATCCGCTAATCACGGTCACTTCCAACGGAATCATTGATGCTTTCAACTACGCCGCGGAGAGCTTATTTGGCTACAACGCTAGCGAGGTGGTAGATCATAATATTGGGGTGATTTTGCCAGAGGAAAAAGTAGTGCGCCGTGAGTTGGTAGAAACCTCTAACAACCCCATAGAGCGAGCACGTGTTATTACCCGCCGCCGTATGGAGGGCATTCGCAAAGGTGGGAAACGCTTTTTGGCCGAAGTAGCCATCAAGGACACCTTCTATGACGGACAGAAGTACTTTACCGTACAGGTACGGGATATCAGTGCGGAAGAGGAACGCGTAAGTTCTCTGGAACAGTCCAACCGGAAATTGAAGCTTGAGCTGGAAGCCGCAAATTCAGAAAGCAATCGGGCAGATCGTTCTGAACGTGAGATGCGCCTGCGTCACTTGGCGCTTGATCGGTCTACCTTGCTGATGGACTTGAGTGCCGATGGCAAGATTACTCATGTGAATGAACTTGCCGAGAAGGCCCTGGAGCTAGCCTCGGAAGAACTGGAAGGGAAATCCTTCAAGGAGGTGCTAGCTGCGCTGAATGACTCTGAGGCCTTTAGTTATTTCTGGAAACAGGTACTGGAATCCCAAGTCATTCTCAAGCAAGACTTGCAACTGGTAGGTGCAGCTAATAAAACGGTGTGGACTCATAGTGCATTTGCCAAGGTGCTGGATGAAAAAGGCGAACTGGTGAAAGTGCTGGTGATTGCCCAGGATATTAGTACCCAGATGTTCCAGCTATCCGAAACCAAGGCGCAGATAGCAGAGTTGCAGAACGCACAACCTGAAGGTGCCGGTGAAGCGGTGAGTGAGGAGATGCAGCAACGACTGAATGAGCTACGGGAGCTGCAAACCAAGATTGGGGATGACTTGAGTCAGGTGATGCAGGCAAATGAAGAGCGATTGCGGGAGGCCATTGATCTCAAAGAAAGATCCTTTCGGAAATAGCCGAGTAAGATAGTAGCAGACGCCAATCGGCGTCTTTTTTTGTGCCTTGTCATTCCTATGACGCTATCTTACCCTATTTAATCCCAGGATTGTAAACCAATTCCTCCCAAGAATCGGTTACCCCTACCAGAAATCACACCCTATGCGTACCCATCGACTTACTTTTGAAAATAGCCAGGGACATAAGTTGTCTGGCCGGTTGGAGATGCCCGTAGATGGCAAACCCAAAGCCTATGCACTTTTTGCCCACTGTTTTACCTGTAGTAAAAACTTGCTGGCGGTAGGCCACATCAGTAGGGCCTTAACCGCACAAAATATTGCCGTGCTCCGTTTTGACTTTACAGGCTTAGGTGAGAGTGAAGGTGACTTTGCTAATACCAATTTTTCTTCCAACGTAGAAGATTTGATAGAGGCGGCTGCCTATCTGGAGAAGCACTATGAGGCTCCTCAGATTCTGATTGGACATTCCCTGGGCGGAGCTGCCGTACTGATGGCCGCCCGCAAACTGGTATATCCTAAGGTGGTAGCCACCATAGGGGCACCCTCGGAACCCGAGCACGTAAAGAAACAATTTGGCGTACAGATAGAGGAAATTGAAGAGAAGGGGATCGCAGATGTGAAACTTGCTGGGAGGAAATTTACCATCAAGAAACAGTTTCTGGATGACCTGGAAGAGAACCGACTGGCTCGGGATATTCCCCAGATCAAAGGAGCTTTGTTGGTGATGCATTCTCCGCAGGATACCACCGTTGGCATAGACAATGCTACCAAGATCTACCTGGCAGCCAAGCATCCGCGTAGCTTTATTTCCCTGGATGGCGCTGACCACCTGCTTACCCGCCAGGCCGATGCAGTGTATGTGGGCAACATGATAGTGGCGTATGCAGAGCGCTACCTGGAGGTAGCCGAGGATGAGGATCAGCTAGATACCGATTTGCAGACCGCGGTGCGGTTGTCAGGCGCCGGGTATACTTCGGAAGTAATAGCCGCTGGGCATCGGTTTTTGGCAGATGAGCCTAAAAGCGTAGGCGGAAATAACCTGGGGCCCAGTCCGTATGATTTGCTTACGGCTAGTTTGGGTGCATGTACGGCTATGACCTTGCGTATGTATGCCAACCACAAGGAATGGGACCTAAAGGAAGTCACGGTGCATTTGCAACATGAAAAGCGGCATGCGCAAGATTCTGACGCTACGGAAAAGCCTAACAGCAAGCTAGACCACATAGACCGGAAATTGGAAATAGAGGGGGATTTGACAGAAGAACAGCGCCAAAGGCTTTTAGAAATCGCGGACCGTTGTCCTGTGCATCGCACCTTGGAATCGCAGGTGAGAATTAGTACCACACTTGTAGAAAATGAAGAAGGGGCCTAAGCCCCTTTTATTGTTTTCGCAGGTAGATGCTGCTATTGATAGTTTCTAGCTGTATCCTGGGGCCAC
>JBCBHI010000845.1:0-2859 GCA_038525885.1 Bacteroidota bacterium | reverse complement strand
TGCAGAGTAAGACGTATAGTACGCAATCGCGTGGTACGGTTCTGTGGGAACCTATATCTTTTCTACGGATGTTTCTTATTTTTGAATTTATGACCCTGGAAGAATTTCAGAATTCTGGCGTACTTTCTGGTCACCTACCCAATACGCTCATAAACCCACTTTTCGCTACACATCTCTATGGATTTTCATCAGCCAATCCCCAAGCTATTCCACACCTTCGATGCTGGCGCTCCTTTCAAGGAATGCCAGGTGTGCAATCGTGACCTGATTGGTTATGATAAACCGTACATCATAGAGAAAGCCATACGGAGGTATCCGAAATTCGGCACCGAGGATGTGGTGTTCGAATATGCCATTTGCATGGATTGTGCGGAGGAGCAACGCCAGCAGATGTCCACCGAAAGTATGTTTAGGATGGAGGCGTACTGGACGGAGCGTTTCAACCCCGCCGAACATTTGCAGCATTCCGACTCGGTACCTTTAGAATATTTGATGGACCGTTGTGCCCTTACCGGAGAGCGCCGCTCGCAAATGGAAGAATACCAAATTGCCGCCCTGTGCCAGGGTAGTAGCCTGGTGCCCGGCCAGCCTCCTTACATAGTAGGCGGTGTGGCCATGGAGGAGATCATGGACCTGATGAGCAACGAGACCATGGACCAGTGGAACCGCTTTCGGGATGATTTTTTGGGCCCCTCGCCAGAAATCAGCGATCTGCTGAAAGGCCGCCCAGTATTGATTTAGCCCTTCCCCTGTCACGGTAGTAGCTAACAGAACACGTAAATTCTCCAGGCACCCCTTTGGCTGCCCGACCAATCTTCCTATTGTCCGGCAATATCTAACCCAGGGTTTTTCTAGGTGGCTGGACTTCCTACCTTTGCACACGATTTCGGAACGCTCCCTGACAGACCGCTGTTCATGGGGCTGTTGCTTTTGAAAACTGCTAACTACAATCGATATGCTGAAAGGTTTCTTTAAGGTGGATTTGCCCGCTAATGAGCCGGTAAAAAGCTATGCGCCTGGTTCGCCCGAGCGTGTGGAACTACAAGCGGCACTTGCCGAAATGCGCAGCCAGGAAAAAGACATTCCCATGTACATCGGGGGTGAAGAGGTGCGCACCGATAAAAAAATCAGAATGGCTCCTCCGCATGACCACCAGCATACGTTGGGTTATTTTCATGAAGGAGATGCCAGCCACGTAGAGCAAGCCATCAATGCCGCTTTGGGAGCCAAAGCAGACTGGGAAGCCCTGAGCTGGGAGCACCGGGTGAGTATCTTCCTAAAAGCAGCGGATCTGCTGGAAGGCCCCTACCGGGCAAAGATTAATGCCTCTACCATGCTGGCCCAGTCAAAGAACGCCTTCCAGGCGGAGATTGATGCGGCGTGTGAGTTCATAGACTTCTTCCGTTTCAATGCCCACTACCTCACTCAGATTTATTCTGATCAGCCTGAGAGCCCTGACGGGATGTGGAACCGCATTGAGTACCGCCCGCTAGAAGGCTTTGTGTTGGCCATTACACCCTTCAACTTTACCTCTATCGCCGGCAACCTGCCTACCTCAGCGGCCCTCATGGGCAATACCTGTGTGTGGAAGCCTGCCTACCCACAAGTGTATTCTGCACAGGTGATCATGGAGGTACTCAAAGAAGCGGGTTTGCCAGACGGAGTCATCAACCTGATCTACGTAGACGGCCCCGTGTTGGGTGACGTGTGTTTCAACCATGCGGATTTTGCAGGGCTGCACTTCACCGGGTCTACCGGGGTGTTCCAGCACCTATGGAGAACCATCGGGGAGAACATAGGCAAGTATAAAACCTACCCTCGCGTAGTCGGAGAAACGGGCGGTAAGGACTTCGTGATTGCTCACAAATCTGCCGATGCCAAAGCCTTGGCTACTGGCCTGGTAAGAGGCGCGTTCGAATTCCAAGGCCAGAAATGTTCCGCCGCTAGCCGTGCTTACGTTCCTGACAACCTGTGGGAAGAAGTGAAAGGCTATATGCTGGAGGACCTGGGTACCATCAAAACGGGTGTGCCCGAAGACTTTACCAACTTCCATAACGCCGTGATTACCGAGATGGCCTTCGACAAGATTTCGGGGTACATCGAGCAGGCGAAAGCCTCCGATATGGCCGAGGTTGTGGCAGGAGGTACCTATGATAAGAGCAAAGGCTACTTTATTGATCCTACCGTCATCGTGGCGAAAGACCCTAAGTTCACTACGATGGAAGAGGAGATCTTTGGTCCGGTATTGACCATTTACGTGTACCAGGCAGAACGTTTCGAAGAGGCCCTGGAGCTGGTAGACAGCACTAGCCCTTACGCGCTTACCGGTGCCGTATTTGCGCAGGACCGCTATGCCATCTCCTTGGCAACGGATAAGCTAAACCACGCTGCGGGCAACTTCTACATCAACGATAAGCCAACCGGAGCCGTAGTGGGCCAGCAGCCCTTTGGCGGTAGCCGTGCCTCCGGTACCAACGACAAGGCGGGCTCCGTATGGAACTTGCTGCGCTGGGTGAGCCCTCGTACTATCAAGGAAACCCGCGTACCACCTAAGGATTACCGCTATCCTTTCCTAGGCGAAGATTGATACCCATGGGTATCCCCAATATTGAAACCCCGGTTTGCACGTGCAGGCCGGGGTTTTCTTTTAAACTTGAATTCGGGATAAGATTTGGGCGTATTCCATGCCGTCGTCCGCCAGAGGCGGCCTTTGGGCAATGGGTCGTGCTGCTTGGCACTCGCCCGGGGCGCGCAGCCTGCCCCACAAGAGGGCCCTGCGGGCCGCCATTTCGGGCTCAGACAGAGCGGGGCCGCCCAGGCCAGCATCACTGCATTTGGGGCCATAGTATCGCGGGGGAA
>JBCBHI010000844.1:0-2863 GCA_038525885.1 Bacteroidota bacterium | reverse complement strand
ATTGCCTTCGAATATGGCTTCAAGGACCCAGCCTATTTCAACCGTTTTTTCCGAAGCAATACGGGTCTTACCCCATTGGGCTTCCGCGACCAACAGACCCACCGCCCGGAAGATTCTTTCATTGAGGATATTTACGAGCTCATTTCCAAACACCACCAGCAGCAACATCAAGTCTCGTTCTACGCCGAGGAAATGAACCTGGCTGCCCAAACGCTTTCCCGTAAGGTGAGAGAAAGGCTCCAAACTTCCATGGGGCAATTGATCCGTCTCCAGCTCATCAAAACCGCCAAAAACTATCTGCAGGAGGGCAGAAGCGTCCAGGAGATATCCCGTTTGCTCCACTTTGAGGAGCCCAATCACTTTTCCCATTTCTTCAAACACTACACGGGCACCTCCCCTACTACCTACTCCCCCAAAAAGGTGCAATAGAGAGCGCGTTTTTTGTAGCCAATCTGGAGGCTAATTCCGAGATGTTTGCATCATCACTTTTAAACAAACACAAGGATGAACGTAACCGCTCAAGTACAAGAAATGGACGCCATGGTATCCAAAGGAGATATCGTGAATGCAGTAAAATCTTTCTTTGCAGATACGGCCAAGACTTCTGACTACTCCCAGGTAAAGACTGCCGACAAAACCCAGATGGTAGAAAAAATGGAGGGCTTTCTAGCCGCCATAGAAAAGGTAAATGGCATTACCCACCATAGAACCTTGGTAGATGGCCAGGCGTCTGCTTCCGAGTTCACCTTTAATTTTAACATGAAGGACGGAAGCAAGATATACTGGCACGAGGTGATCCGTAGAATCTGGAATGATGAGGGCCAGGTAGTGGCTGAAGAGTATTTCAACGCCGGAGGGTGATCCTCTGTGAGTGAATCCGTCTCAGGGCCGTCGGGAATTTCTCGAGGGCCTATTTCTTACCTTAAATTCCTAGGATTAAGACTATCCTGTACTACTGCAGCCAGTTTTGCATGGTTTGGGATGTCCAATTTTTCTCAACCCAGAGTGCATCCATCTCATCAGTAGCTTTGTTGGCAAAATATTGAGCCAATAGAGCCCTTACCTCAAGCAATTCTTCTTCCTTCAAATTCAAGTCGAACAACTTGAGCAATTCTATTTGCAGATTAGTGAGAGGGGAATCTAGCATAGTTTATGAATATACAGGATTATACCGGACAGGCACAAAGGAGATGATTATTGTTTCTATCCATCAATCAACTAGGATTTCGAGTTCTACCGGGCCACACGTCCCTTTTCCTCATTTAGCTCGGCCTACTTCCAGTTGAGGAGCAACATTGTAATATATTTGACCCCACCGGAACCATAGCTAATCACATCATCTAATGAGGCAATCTCTGCTACTCTTTTTTGGCTTGTCATGTACCCACTTAGCCCTAGGGCAGGGGAACAAATACACTTCGTGGGCAGAGGCCCTTTCGGCCACTGAACAAGTGGAATGGCTCGATTTGGACTGCCCGGAGATCCAGGAAATCCCCCGTCATATTAGTCGGCTCCCCCAACTGCAATCCTTGTACCTTACGGGGTGTGACCTGGGAGTTCTCCCCGATGGAGTAGAGGCGGTGGAGAGCTTGACGCTACTGAATGTGCAGGATAACCGCCTAGGCACGCTACCACCCAACAAGTGGCAGAACCTGCGGGTGATCAACCTCAGAAACAACCAACTAGAAAAATTCCCCACTACGCTATTGGGCCTGCCGCATCTGCGGGAAGTGGATCTATCGGGCAATACAGGTTTGGACATCACGCAAACCCTAACCAGCCTGGCCCAAGTCCCCAGGCTGGATTTTCTGTATTTGAGCGACCTATCGCTTACTGAACTACCCGCTCAGATCAAGCAATTACAAAACCTGGAAGAACTCCACCTAACCAACAACCCACAGCTAGACTGGTCCGGGGCATTCCAAGCCTTGGCGGAAGTGCCCCACCTTACCATCTTGGTTCTCACAGCCAACGAACTCACAGACTTGCCTGAGGCTACTACGGAGATGAGCCAACTGAAGGGCCTGGTGCTGGATCAGAATCCTGATCTGGTAGTGGAGACTTTGATAGGCCGGGTACAGGAAATGGCTGGCCTGAAAGTACTACTGCTCAGGGAGAATGAACTAAACGCGCTACCCAGCAACCTGGAAGGCCTCGGCCATCTGGACCTGTTGGACCTTAGCGGTAATCAATTCTCAGCTGCGGAGCAGGACCGGATTCGCGAGGCCCTACCCGAGACCCAAGTGGTATTTTGACCTGAGTCCCCCCCACATCAGTACATCCCTTGCTATGAAATATGAAGTATCTGCCTACCCCAGCTCCTTCTTAACCCTTGCGCTACAGCCCGGCGAGCAGATAATCACCGAACGCGGCACGTTGATATTTGCCGAAGGCGAGTACACCTTTGAAAACAAAATAGAGGCAAAAAGCTACAAAAACTGGGTGGTGAAAGCCTTTGGAGGCAAGAGCCTGGCCTACAACGTATATACGGCCAAGGAAGAGGCCCAATTGGCTTTTTCACCTAAAGACAGCGCCGAGATTTTCACGATAGAGGTGACTGCGGAACGCTCCATTATCTTCGAGCCCAGCTTACACTTTGCCCGCACGGCCGGGGTGGATATTGTGCTGAAAAAGAGTAATTGGAAGAATACCTTGAATGATGGTTTGAAACTGATTTCTCAAGGAGAAGGCACCTTATTCTTGAAGGGTTATGGCAAAATCATCGCCCAGGAAATAGATACCACCCAGCCCATGTATCTGGACGAAACGGCCCTGATTGCCTTTGAAGATACGGTGGAGGTAGAAACTATCTCCAAAGGGGTGAAGGAGTTGATTACCAGTGGAGAGGGCTTCTTGCTGGCCG
>JBCBHI010000843.1:0-2865 GCA_038525885.1 Bacteroidota bacterium | reverse complement strand
AGGGATATGAGCAGATGGTCAGGGAAAGAAAGCAGAAATGGCTGGAGAAAACAGCTCAAGAGCTTAATATCCAGCTGATTGATAATCAGGCACTTGCGTAAGAGCGTCACTGGTAGCGGTAGCGAAGGACCTCGGTAGTGTCTGCTAACCCAATAATCCTTGGAGAAATTTACTCGTCATGATTGTCGGTTGGGATTCCGAAGTTTGATCGCTGCGCCGCATAATCGCTGGCTAAGCCGCATTCATGATCTGCCGTGCCTCCGGCACTGAAATGTAACACCTCCTATTACACCGGCTTGAAAGCCGATGCTACAATTACTGCCTCGTAACGGGTCCGACCGCTATCTTCACAACGCAGATAGCGGTCGGACCCGTGCTAGCCCCATTCCGCATCATCTCGCCGAGGTGACGTTCCAGTATATTATCCCCTTACCGCTTGGTAGCCAGCTCTTTAGGCAAGAGCCTGGGTAAGGGCTTGGGCGAGATCTGCTACCAGATCCTCCACATCCTCTAGCCCCACGGATATGCGCATATCACCTAAGGAAATGCCCATACCCGCAAACTGCTCGGGGCTGAGTTCTTTCAGATAGCTGATGGCCGGGGCATATATGAGACTTTCATGGCCACCCCAGCTTACACCGATGCTAAAGACCTTCAGGGCATTGACATAGGCCTTGATCTGGTTCAGGTCATCGGTAGCCAGCCGGAAACTTAGCAGGCCGGTATAGCCGCTCATTTGCTTTTGGGCCAGAGCATGCTGTGGATAGGAGGGGAGCCCGGGGTAGTGAACTTGGGCAATGGCAGGGTGTGCCTCCAGAAACTGCGCCACCTGCTGGGCATTTTGCTGGTGCCTCTCTAGGCGGATGGTAAGAGTGCGCAGGCTGCGCAGTAAAAGCCAGGCCTCCATGGGTGCCATCTTGGCCCCGATCCACTCCATTTCCCGGGTACTTATCCGGTCGATACGCTCGGCAGAACCGATGACCACTCCGGCCACCAGGTCGCTATGCCCACCGAGGTATTTGCTACAGCTGTGCACCTCGAGGTCTATGCCTAGGGTGAGTGGTTTTTGGTACACGGGCGTAGCCCAGGTGTTGTCTATCAGGGTAGTGATCTGGTGTTGTTGCGCCAGTTGGGCTACGGCTGATAGGTCCTGTAGGGTGAAGGTGGCGGAGGCTGGGCTCTCCAGATAGATCAACCGGGTATTGGGTTGCAGCGTTTGGGCAAAGTCTGCTACCTGCTCACCGCTCACGTAGCTTACTTCTACCCCAAATTTGGGCTGTAGGTAGCTCTGCAGCAGGTTGTTGGCGGGCCCGTACAGGCTCTTCACGGCTACCACGTGGTCGCCGGAGTTTACTACACTTAGGATGGCTGCGGCGATGGCCCCCATGCCAGAGGGAAAGAGTTGGGCTTTCTCTCCATGAGCCAGGGCGGCTAGTTTCTCCTCTACCACCTTTACCGTAGGGTTCTTTCCGCGGCTGTAAATGAAATGGTCCAGTCGGTTGTCAAAGGCTTGGTCTATGGCCTCCCAGGACTCAAAGGTGAACAAGGAGTTTTGGTAGATGGGCGGGACTACGGCGCCGTGGTGCTGGCTACGGTCTTCGCCCAGGTGCTGTAGCAGGGTGTCGGCTTTTGGTGGCATAGGGTATTGAGATGATGAACTTATGAATCGATGATATGGTGATGGCGCTGAAGATAAGAAAATGGCTAGGGTATGCCTGGGTAGTTTGACGTGGATAGGTTAGGGTGCCGGGCTGCGTTTCCAATGAAATTAGGCTAGGTCTGCGAACCTCGGTAAGCCTACGTGGAGGCGATTCTGCGGTATGCAATTCATTTCACCCAAACCTTTGCCCTTAGGTCTTGTTGGTGTCGCCGGGGCGCGTAGCCTGTGCTCAAACACCAACAAGGGCAGAGGTGCCGTATGGCTAAAACGCCTACAAGGGCGTGGCGAGAGGGCAGAAGGGTTTTTAGGATTCTTATTTCTGGTCTCCTTTCATGCCTATCCCAAGTAGGACCCACAAGGGAGCAATAACCAAATTGGCTAGAGTGAGGAGCTGCCAGGGGGCGTAGTCGGCCCAGGCAACGCCAGTGGTGGCCGCCATAAATACGGCCGTGGCGGTCCAGGGGATGAGGCTTTCCAGCATGGTGCCGTAGTCTTCTATGCTCCGGCTAAGGACCGAACGCGGTACTCCCAGGGCATCGAAGCGGCTACGGAAGGCGTCGCCCACCACAAAGCTGGTGGCGCTCTGGTTGCTGGTAGTGGCGTTGGTAAAGGCTGTGGCCCCCAGAGCGGCCAGCACGATGCCTTTGCGGGATTTGACCCAACCGAAGACGCGGGTAACCAGGCCTGGCATGGCCTGGGTGATGTCTAGCGAACCGATGAATACGAAGACCATCAGGGTGAACATGATGGCCTCGTTGAGCTGGTACATGCCGCCGCGGTTTACCAGGTTTTGTACGGTTTCGCCCAGGGGTAGGGAGGCGGTGGCCATGTCGGTATGGAACCCCCTTACCAGGCAGAGGAGGGTATTGGACAATCCGAAAGGCTGAAAAAGGAGGGCTAGCAGGATGGCCAAAACGGCGGAGCCGAGTAATACGGGTAGGGTAGGCCACCGATTCAGTGAGCCTACCAGTACCAGTAGGGGTGGTAGCAGCAGTAAGAGGTTGAACCGCCAGAGGCTTTCTAGCTGGGTAAGAATGGCGGTGATCTCTGGGCTATTGACTTCGGTGACGGCTACTGGCCGGGCCCAACCCATGGTGGTGAATACTGCCAAGGCGACCAGGGCTGAGGGTAGGGTGGTGTATAGCATACCTCGGATGTGGGTATACAGGGGTACTTCGGTGGCGATAGCAGCCAGGTTGGTGGTG
>JBCBHI010000842.1:0-2870 GCA_038525885.1 Bacteroidota bacterium | reverse complement strand
CTTACTTTTGGCGAGTGTTGTTTGATCAGCTTATCGGCAAAAGTAAGGAAAGGCATCGTCATTCAGATTAAGTTCAACTCGCTAGAAAAGGACAAACAGGATGCTGATGTAGATTTTGAGATCATTATTGCTCCCAATAATTTCCAACACAAATATTCAGCAGCTGAGTATGACGCGGCGAAAGCTGCTGCCCAGCAGTTGCGTACTGAAGCCAAACAAGGACAGATTTTAGGTTCGCAAAAGCACGTAATTGTTCAGGGTGATTACATGAGCGGGGACCGAATTGGGATTGCCTCTTCGCTTATGCTTGATGAACTACTACCCGGCCAAGAGGGCTTTAAGATTGGTGCCTTAGTGGCGCATAAGGACGATGACCCGGGTACCGCTCAGGGTCTGGTGAATTTTTACAAAAATGCGATCCACAACCGATCTGGAAAAACCAGGCCTTATGCCGTACCGGTACCTGCCAGGTTGTTTTATAGTGCTGGTAAGCGAAAGTTTGTCAAAGGGACCAATTTGGAAATCGCCACTTTCGGCACTGAAGCCATCAAGCGAGCAGCTGTAGCTCTGGGGGATAATGCATCAGACCTTCAGACATTCTTAAGGGAGTCTTGGAAGGATCAGAACCCACTAGCCAGAGGGTATAAGGAATCAAAAATCCTGGAATGGGTAAGAGATGATCTCAAACTTAAGAAGGGAAATAAATATGGATTCTTGTGGGTAAAAATGCAGACTTGGGATCAGGAGAAAGCTTACCATTATACCTCTGTGGAGGGCTGGAACCAACTGCAAACTGCCGTAAAAACCAAAGGATATTCACCTGTTCTGGTTGGTGATAGCGTTCCGGGCATTCGGCCTACTACCCCTTCTTTAGTTTCCTTTTGGAATCACCCCAAGTACCCTCCCATTCTCCAGAAAGACGGACGAAAAGGCCAGTTACAATTTTTCATTTTCTTGAAAGACTATGGCTACAATGTAGTGAATATAGGAATGAGGAGTGGAGCTATTGAAGCACCTGCCCTAGTAGGACTGAAAACAATTTTCATTGAGGAGTCTGGAAACCAGCAAACCAAGCGGATGGAAAAATGGCTCAAGACTTTGCCAGGATATTATAGAATCATAGTGGATGCCCCTCTGGGAGGACCACAACTAAGAGCCTATGCGAAAGATTTAGTGCTGAGTGCAAAGCAACGATATAAGAAGTTTAAAGAGACTGGAAACCAGGACCTACTGTTAGAAGCTGAGGAGATGGAGCGTAGAGTAGATGAGCTCCTTCCTCTTAGCTTAAAGGCAGGTTTTAGCGATGGAGAACTTGAAGCAATAAAGAAACGATTAGATTTTGATGGCGATCTCACCGCAGAAGGGCCTAAGTATTCTTTGGATAATGTAGATACGGTTCCTGCCTCTCAAATTGAACTAGCAGGAAGGGTAGATCAACCCAATACTACTATCAGTCTTTACAATGAATTTTTAGGTTGGCTGAAGCAAACAGGCAGCATCAAAGGTTTTAGCCAACCTCAAAAAAAGTTAATAAATCAGTTAATAGATAAACTACCTGCTAACCCTTCCACCCTGGCTGGTAGCCAAAAGAAGTGGAAAAGCATTGTAAAGATTGCAGGAAAGCTAGCCCAACAGGCGATTTATGGTCAAAATTTGTTGCATCATAGTGCTTATGGCCCTGCATTGAATGCAAAACTCTCCATAGCGCGTCTGCAAGTCACCAGGGTTGATCTATTGACTAAGTTGTTTGGCCGCCCTGGCAGGATCAGCTCTGCGGAAAGTCAAGCCAATTCGGTGGCTAGAAAAGTCGCTTTCTCAGTCAACTCCAGCCGACCAGCGGTGAGCAAAATTACTCCTATGCCTCATCTGCAAAGAGAGGCTTCAAAAACCAGGGGATATAGTGACATTGGGCCTGGAAAGCCAATGGAAAAAGGGGTAAGAAAAGATATGGAGGGTCATTTTGGCGCAGACTTCTCAAAAATTCAAATCCATGCTGGCAGTAAGGCCATTCAAGCAAATCGCATTGCGGGGTCTCGCGCCTTCAGTGTCGGCTCCTCTATCGCCTTTAACCAAAATCAATATACACCCCAAACCCCACAGGGTAAGGAGCTACTAGCCCATGAACTTACCCATACACTGCAAACTGGGGCGGCTACTTCAAAATGGGACGCCAAGAGGGTTAGCAATACGGACTCTTCTATTTCTAGAAAAAAGGATAGAGGGGAGGTATTCCAGCCAGCTTAGACTTACGAAGGCCGGATTCCCCGGCCTCTTGGGTTTGATTTAAGGTGGAGATTAAATTCCAGGCTTCCGGGTAGGCTCTTAATGGAATAACTCACCCTCCGAAGAGAAAGTGGTTGGTAGATTATTTGGCCTACCTAGACTGGCATTTCAGGGAAGTTCTAGCCAATTTACTTGTACCAATGGCCAACGACCTACCCCAACCACCATGGGCAAGCCCAAAACTCATGCGGAGCCTGCTAGTACAAAATCGCCTACTTCACGAGCGGCAGCTGTAGGCAACCACAGCTCAAAGGCGGCCGCTTACGAAGCCGAATCGGATAGCGAAAGCTCAGAAGGGACCATCACTTACACTCCGCCAAGCCCTATAGTGCAGCTTACCCCGGATGATTCCGCCACTGAGGAAATGGAGGTGTTGGAGCTGGATACGGAATACATAGATGAGGAGAAGAAATACAACATCCGGTACCAAAAGGCAGAGCACGAAAACATTACTTTCTACCACCAATTGGGCCTAGCTAACTTTGAAATATTTGGCGGTACCTTACCTGACCAGCAACCCATTGCCTACGCCAATCGCACCTACGAACTACAGCGAGTACTGCACTCGGTAGGTTTTGATCACCTGC
>JBCBHI010000841.1:0-2872 GCA_038525885.1 Bacteroidota bacterium | reverse complement strand
ACAGCAGTCCACAAGAAAACAGTACAATTAGATGTTATAATTGGAGTAAATATAAACGATTGTACGTGCCATTTCCTTGTGGACTGCTGTAAGACCTATCTACCAAACTGAATATTTGATCAGTAAGCGGAATTGATTTTTAATACGGGATATCACATCACTCTTTACTTATTTGTAGGGAGAGATTTCAGGACTACCCCAACTTGACCAAACCGCTAGAAGTATAGGATTTTCCGTTCTACGAGGTGCAGTTTATGATTTACTTATGAGCACCCAAACGTCGCATGACGCTAACCCTTTTCCGGGACTGCGCCCCTTCCAGGAAGACGAAGACCATTTGTTCTTTGGTCGTGAGAAGAAAGTAAAAGAGTTATTATCCAAACTTCAAGAAGGCCACTTTGTAGCCGTAATGGGCGCTTCAGGAAGTGGAAAATCTTCCCTGGTACGTTCAGGCTTGGTTTCAGGCCTGCAAAGTGGAGTAATGGAGGGCACTTCCGCCACCTGGAAAGTAGTAACGAGCACTCCCGGTGAAAATCCCATAAAGAACCTGGCCGCCGCCCTGCACAAATCAGGGGTGGCTACGGAAGCGGATTTCATGTGGGCAGACGATGTAGAGAACACGCTACGCGAAGGCCCCAAGGGCCTAGTAGACGTGATGGCCAAATCCGGATTACCAGCGGATACTCAGATGCTGGTAGTAATTGACCAGTTTGAAGAGATTTTTCGCTTTGCTGAACTAGAGAAGAACCGGAGTGTGGGCCAACGAGAGGCACAAGCATTCATCGATTTGATTCTGCAAGCTAGCCAACAGCGGACGGTTCCGGTCTACATCTGTCTTACCATGCGCTCCGATTTTCTAGAGGAGTGTACCACTTTCAATGGTTTGCCAGAGGCCATCAACACGGGCCAGTATTTGATCCCCCGGATGAATACGGAGGAGCTGAATGAGGCCATAACCGGCCCGGCCAAAGCGTATGGTGCGGAGGTGTCTTCCTTCCTACTGGATTTGATTCACAATGATCTGACCGAACAGTCAGAACAGCTGCCCCTGTTACAGCATGCTCTCATGCGTACCTGGGACTACTGGAAGAGCCTAAACCAGCCCGAAACACCCATCGGACTAGAGCATTACCAGCATGTAGGTACCCTGCATTTGGGATTGTCTTACCATGCAGACGAGATATACGATTCACTTCCTTCGGATCAATCCAAGAAGGTGTGTGAGTTGATGTTTAAGGCGCTTACTGAGAAGAACGCCGAACACAAAGAAGGGGTAAGACGGCCTACCAAAATGGCCGACTTGGTCGAAATCACGATGGTTGATTTTGATCAGGTGGCGGAGGTAGTAGAAGCGTTCCGAGCTCCGGGCCGCAACCTGCTGATGCCTCCGGTACGTGAGAAACTGACCCCCGAGACGGTTATTGATATTTCGCACGAAAGCCTAATGCGTATCTGGCAGAAGCTGGTGCGCTGGAGCTTGGAGGAACGGGAAGTAGCCCACCGCTATGGCAACTTGCTCACCCGGGCCCAGATGTGGAAAAGCCCCGCAGGCGGCAGCCTGGTATCCAATCCTGAACTGACGGATACCCTGTACTGGATGAAAGAGCAGCAGCTACACAAGGGATGGGCTGCCCGGTATGGAGAGGATTTCCAGGATGTGCTGGACTACCTGCAGGCCAGTAAGGAAGGAGAGAAGACCATGAAGGTAGCCGTACGGCGTGGACGCCGGGTACGGGTTACGGCCGTAGTCCTTGCCTTTGGGCTGATCTTAGCGGCGGTTTTTGCCTGGTGGGCGCTGCGTGACAGAAACGAGGCACAGGATGCTTACACCGTAGCAGCAGCAGAACGTGACGAAGCGGAAGCCGGACGCCAAGAGGCTATCGCGGAAACCGAAGAGGTACGCCAGCAAATGGCGGAATTGGCCGCACAGGGTTTCGACGTACAGGGCAATGAAGAAGCAGTGGTCCAGGCCACTCAAAGGGCTGATTCACTCGGGGCGCTGATTGCTTTACTGCAAGAGCAAATTGAGCTGGAAACCCAGCGGGCCGACGAGAACCAGGAGTTGGCCGAAAGTGCCCAAGCACGGATTGCGGAGCTGGATTCCATTACCGAAGTATACGGCGTACAGTTGCGCAGAAGCGCTGCCGAACGGGAAGAGGCATTGGCGCAGGCCCGCCGATTGAAAGCCCTTACGGATGCGGAAGTGCTGGCCAATCAAGGATACCAACTGCTTCGCCGCAACCAGGTGCAGCGCGGAAAAGACCTGGTGATGGCAGCCTACGATACCAATCGGGTACACGGTGGTCCGGAGTTTAACGCCGCCATTTTCCAGGCCCTTACCGAGGCCTACATTAGTGTTTCCCGGCCTACTATCTACGAAACTCAGTTCCCGCTTACGGAATGGCCTTCGGCTAGCTTCCATGAGGATTCCAAACGGCTGGCTGTAGCCTCCGCATTGGATGGGGTGCGCATCAGCAAGCCGAACAACGTGTTGAAGTTCGATGAGCCTGTTGCCTTAGGAGAGCCCATCATCGGGTTGGCCTGGTCAAAAGATGGCAAGTTCTTGTTTGCCGGAGGGCGGAAGTTTATGTACCGGATTGAAGTAGCGATCGGTGAGGTACGCTCTATCCGCTTACGCGGTATGGGTCGGCGTGGGATTTTCTTCATGACGCCCGTGGATGTGGACGGCGTAGAGCAAGTGCTGTATGCTACCGATGAAGCCATTGGGATTGTGCCGATGCTGGAGTTTGCCGTGGCCGAAGATGCGGAGCCTTTGTTCTCACCTTCACGCTACAACTACATCCGCCAGCTGCAAGTGGGCCCGGCAGGCGATATCTGGGTGACTACTGACTTCTCGCTAATTGAGCTAAAC
>JBCBHI010000840.1:0-2872 GCA_038525885.1 Bacteroidota bacterium | reverse complement strand
TAAAGTATTGTATTTTCTGCTTTAATTCTTTCTATTGGAGGCCTCGTAAGCGCGAAATTAGTGGATTTTCATACATTTGTGAGTAAGCTTTTCCGTACACTTGTACTATTACTTTCTGAATATTTGTAATTTGAACCTATTGCAATCGCCTTTATTTCAACTAACCTTGCCCATTTTCCACTGTAGGACCCCAATATGAATTGGTTTCGGCGTTTAGAATCCTGGTGTATTCCCGACGGACTCAAGCAGGACCAAATCATACACCGGAATGCCCGGTTTCTGGTTTCATTGTCGCTGTTAGTGATTCTGTCATTAGTAGTATTTTCGGTGTGCTATGCCCTCATCCAATACTTCGTAGGGGTATACGTCAATGTAGTACTCATTATTTTCATAAGCTCCTTTCTGGTTATTCTCCGTATTACCCAGAACCTCACCTTGATTGCAAACCTGTTTGCAGGCACTGTCATTCTGTCTACCACCATTCTGATAGGGACCAGCGGAGGAATCAACTCTTCAGCCGCTGTATTTTACATTCAGGCCGTGATGGCTGTGTTGTGGATCTTGCGGAAAGAATGGATTTATGTTTGGTGCGGAGTAGTGATTTTTACGGTACTCATTTTCATTTTTTATGAGGCCAACGGATACCCATTTGAGATCCGCTACCATAAGCCCAATATCTTCGTATTTGCCTCAGTAAACTATCTGGGAGTATTCGCTCAGCTCTTTATCATTCTGGTCAATTACCGCGTTTCTCAAGATACTGCTTTGGGTAATGTGAACGAGATGAACTCCTCTTTGGTGGACAAGCAGGAAGCCCTGAGGATGGCCAATGAAGAACTGCGGGAGCAGCATCTCAATGTACAGTCTGCCTACTCGGCGCTCAAATACACCTCTGACAAGATAAACGAGCAGAAGGAAGAGATTCTCATCAAATCGCGTGAGCTGCAAGCGGCTAACCACAAAATCTCGCAAATCAACGCCAGTCTGAACAAGATTGTGGAAAAACGGACGCAGCAGTTGCGCCGGACTAATGAGGAGTTAGACCAATTCCTGTACCGAAGTAGCCATGACCTGAGGAGGCCCCTCACTACTATTCTGGGGCTGAAGCATGTAGCGGAGCTTACCTTTACTGATAGGGCTATTCTGGAGTTGTTTGAAAAAGTGACGGACACGGCTCATAATATGGACAAGATGTTGTCTAAGCTCATTACCGTTTCCGATATCAACAAAACCTCCCTAATTGCTGCACGCATAGATTTTGGTGAAGTAGCCGAGCGGCTGCGACACCGTTTCCAGAGGCAGCTGGAGGCCTACAATGTGGAGGTGCAGCTGAAGCTAGCACCTAAGGTGGACTTCCGGGCCCCGGAACGCTTGGTGGAAATTGTGATTGAGCAACTCGTAGAGAATGCGCTCAACTTCGTCAACATTGGTTTGGAAGATCAACCCTTTGTCCGGGTAGAGATTTCTACCCAGAACAGCCGTGGTATCATTAGGGTTGTGGATAATGGTATTGGGATTGACCCCACCCTGAAAAACCGGATTTTTGAGATGTACTTCAAAGGGACCGAGCGATCGCAGGGAAATGGCCTGGGCCTATACGTAGCCCAAAAGGCCGCCCAAAAGATGATGGGTACTATAGAATACGTAGATGGTACCCCGGGTACCACCGTGTTTGAGCTAGTAGTACCGATGGCGGTGGTAGTCTGAAGCTAAAAAACGGGCGATTGAAAAACCGCCCGTCCTACTATGTATCCTGAGGAGATTACCCGTTAGGCATTCATCAACTCCTCAATTTCTTCTGCCTCAATGGGGATGTTACCCATCAAATCATCCCATCCGTTTTCCCGGATCACAATGTCATTCTCTAGCCGGATACCAAATCCTTCTTCAGGAATGTAAATACCAGGCTCTACCGTAAACACCATGTTAGTTTCAATAGTCCGGTACCAGTTGCCATAGTCGTGCACATCTATACCCAGGTGATGCGAGGTACCGTGCATAAAGTACTTCTTATACAGTGGGCTTTTGTCGTCTTGGTTTTTTACCTCGCTAGCGTCCAGCAGGCCTAGGCCTATCAGCTCGCTTTCCATGATTTTGCCCACCTCTTTGTGGTATTCGGGGATGGTGGTACCGGGGCGCAAAATCTTCATGGCTTCCCGCTGTACACGAAGCACGGCATCGTATACCTGGCGCTGCCGGTCCGTGAACCGGCCGCTTACGGGAATAGTACGGGTCATATCCGCCGCGTAGTTAGCATATTCTGCTCCTACGTCCATCAGCAGCATATCCCCCTCCTTACATTCCCGGCTGTTCTCAATGTAGTGTAGCACATTGGAGTTGGCTCCACTAGCAATGATCGGTGTGTAGGCAAATCCGCGCGAGCGGTTACGGATGAACTCATGGATGTATTCCGCCTCTATCTCGAACTCCATAACGCCGGGCTTTACAAACCCCAATATCCGGCGGAAACCCAAGTCCGTGATTCTGCACGCCTCGCCAATCATCTCTACTTCCTTTTCCCCTTTAATCGCTCGTATTTCGTGCATTAGCGGGGCACAGCGGTTGTAGTTGTGCAGGGGGTACCGATTTTTCATCTGGTGAATAAAGCGGTCATTTTGAGTCTCTACCGAGATAAGCGATCCGCTACGGCGGTGCTCGTTGGTGGGTAGATATACATGATCTACTTCGCTCATGAGTAGGTGCAGAATATCCTCAAACTTGTGGTTCCAATGCACGTTCTCAATACCCGAAGTTTCGGTGGCTTCTTCTTTGGTGTATTTGTGGCCTTCCCAGATGGCAATGTGTTCGTTAGTCTCCATTACGAAGACCATTTCGCGGTACTGTGGTTCCGGGAAATCTGGGCATAGTACCA
>JBCBHI010000839.1:0-2873 GCA_038525885.1 Bacteroidota bacterium | reverse complement strand
CCGAAATAGTCATCATAAGAGAATCCATAGTTTTTATCATCAATACTGTACTGGTGGACGGTTTTAGAATACTCATCATAGGGAGCGTTCTGATAATAGTCCCATGGCTTGGCACAGTTCAGATCGCTGTAGACTATATCTCCCCAGTCCGAGGGTGTACCAATTACCCCGCGGCACAACGCTGCCGAGAGCATCCCACCTAATGTTTTTGCCGCTTGCGAGGCTCCTGCGAATTGACCAATCCGGCCATTTAGCGCGCGCTTACTCGTCACGGTATCCAAGGTGACGGTACTACCATCCTGGACTGAAGCGCTTACGGCATACCGAACGGGAGAGGCACTACTTTTCTCCGTTACCGTGAAGGAAGAGAACGCATACTGGCCATATTTGACCGTGCCCGTGTAGCTGTCCAGCTGTTGCAAGTCATTCGTCAAAGCAGCATCAAAGAGCGTACTGGTATTGGTAATATGAGCCGGAGAGAAAAACCGATAGGTGGTACTGCTTGTATTGGGGCTCTGGGTGGCTCCTTCTGCATAAGGACTGGGAAGACTACCCAGCTCATTAAACAAACCCTGGGCTGTTACTCCAGATTTGAAGCCTACCGTTTCCCCATCCTTGCTAAGCTGCATGGGAATCCCCACAAAGTCTACCGCAGTGATATTCCAGATACCTGGAGTCCCTTGGGTAAGTCCTGCCTCAAACTTGTCGAAGACAAAAGCACTGGTCGCCAGATCAGGGAAGGCCAGATAGTTGGAAGGGCTACCCGATTTTGGTGTGAATACTTGCACTATTTTCGTCCGGTAGACGAGCTCAGCCACTACGCAGCGGAAGCCATTATTGGTAGGATAGGAAGGCACCTCCAGAGTTAGCGTCTTACCCGCCTTTATTTCAAAAAGGTAATCCTTCGTGTAGTTTTTAATGGAACTAGCGCCCGCCGTAGGTGCAGGCACCGAAGTAGGCACCGTCCAGGTAGGTGTACTTCCCCCCTTTTTCAACCAAGGCAGCTGGGTTACCACCGTGTTAGGGGCACTCTTTGGAACCCCTTGCAAGAAGCCCAGCACCAAATCCTGGCCCGAGTTATTGGTATACACCACCGTAACGGTACTAGCCGGAGTGGTTAGTGCCACCGAGTCTGTAGTAGGACCCGTAGCACAGGCAAAGGCCAAGACAACTAAGGCCAGGAAGGAAAGCGTTCTCATGATAATCGTGGTTTAGTGAGGAGGAACGATCAGGACTTATCCGTATCGTATAATCCTAATCTAGGAAGAATCTGGAAACTACTCGGACCTTCCAGTGGCAAGGTATTACCTCCACTGCGAAGGAAATTGTATCCGAATTGGAATCGATTACCACATTTCGGCCAGGTAGCCGAATGCTAAATGCAGAAGCGTCCTTCTCCTCCAGGAACATTACCACTCTTCCCTGGCATCACTGAACTATACCCCTAGGACTACTATTCGCCTTACTCATCATGAGGAACCCAACTTGAATAATAGAGGAGATAAATAGCTCCACCTCCTGCTTAGCTTGCCAGCCTGAGAGCCTATTGCATAGCGCCTACTTTCTGTATTTGGGCTACCTGATCCTTTAGCGACTCCGCCAGCGGCCGATACGCAATGCCGAGCTTATCTATACTCTTCCGGTTATCTACAGCAGGTACAAAATCCACATTGTGCCGCACGTAGCGCCATGGGAAACCTAGCATAGGCCCTACCAGGTAAATCATCGCCTTGGGCAGTTTCTTCTTGGGCACCTTGTACTGCCCAGGATACGCTTGGTCAATCATCCCGGACATCTCCAATATTCCGGCGGTCTCCCCGACTAAAATATGACGACCTTCGGCATCAGATTTTTGGGCTGCCAGGACATGAGCTTGGGCTACTTCCCGTACATCCACACAACCGAAATTCATGCCCGGCGCACCCGACTTGAATTCCCCACTCAAAATGCGCATCACAAACTCCTGGCTGGTTCCTGATGGCTTGTCGGTCAGCGCTGGGCCTAATACAAAACCTGGATTGATCACCACCATATCCCAACGGTTTTGGGCCTTGGCAATTTTCCAAGCTTCCTTTTCCGCAGCTACTTTACTGTAGTTATAGGGCTGATACTTTGCTGTATTGGTCTCATTCCAGTGGCTCTCGTCAAACCTTTGGTTGGGCTTCTGCAAGTACTCATCGTTATCCCCCCAGATAGCCACCACACTGGAGGTGAGTACCACTCTCCGCACTGACTCAGTGCGATTCACTGCCTCCAGTACATTCCGGGTGCCGTCTACTGCTGGCTTTACCAGTTTGTTCTCCGCATCTTTCACTTGCCCTGCCACAAAGGGGGAAGCAGTATGCAACACAACCGATACCCCTTCCATAGGGGCATCAAAGGCTTGGGCATCTAGCAAGTCCGCCGAGAAGAGCTTAAGAGCACCCGCAGTGCCCTCGGTGAGAGCGTGCAAATGCTGGGTCTTGGTGGGATTATTCGCATCGCGCACGGTAGCATGTACCGTATGGCCTTCGTCCAGCAAGTATTTGATGATCCAGGTAGCAATAAAGCCGTTGCCACCTGTAACGAGGTAGGTTTCTTTTTCCATTAGGTCCGTAGCTATAGCAGCATCCTATTATTTCCCCTCCAAAATGAAGGATTTCACCCTGAGAACCACTTAACCCAGGTTAGGTTTGCTTAGGGCTTGTAGATACAGCCATCAATTGCCTCCGGCCTACGCGGCCCGACTTGTTGGCGGCCGGCGCTCCGGTGGCGCGGGGCCGCCTAGGTGCCTTTGGGTGCTTAAACACTAACAAGGGCTGAGTAAAAAAGAGACCACAAAGTGACCGAAGAAGGCACAGAGTTCACAAAGAGTTTTAATAAAATACTTTGAG
>JBCBHI010000838.1:0-2874 GCA_038525885.1 Bacteroidota bacterium | reverse complement strand
ATGAGACGCCTAGCTCTCCTTACTGCCCTTAGTTTAGTTGCTACCGCCTCGTGGGCACAAACGCAAGTACTACCCATAGAAAGCCTGGAGCAAGCTTGGCAATACGCCGAACAGCACAACTGGGACGTGCAAATCAATACATTCGAGGCGGAACAAGCCAAAAGAGAAAGGCAAGCGGTGCGCAGCGGGCTCATTCCCACCGTCAGTGCTACAGGTTCTTCCCAGCAAAACATGGAACTCGCCACTACCTTCTTACCGGGAGAAATAGTGGGTCAGCCTGGCACCGTGGTACCTACCCAGCTAGGGCAGGAATTTGCCTACAACGCGGGGGTCATCATCCAGAAAAACTTTACGGCTACCGAACGGGTACAAACTCAGCAGGCCAAACAAAACCTGCAGGTAGTGGAGGCACAACATGCCTTGTATGAGCAGAATCTTCGAGAGCAAGTAGCAGCTAATTATTACACCGCCCAAATAGCGCAGCAAGCCCTTGAGCTTAGCCTGCAAGATTTAGCGCTGGCAGATAGCATAGCGGCATTAACCGCCAAGAAACTAGCGCAGGGAACAACCGACCGATTGGCGCTTAACCAAGCCATCATGAATCGTAATTCGGTAAAGCAAACCCTAAATGGTTATGAACAACTGCTAGACCAAAGCCTACGAAGCCTCACTTGGCTCTTAGGTGTACCGGATTCGGTAACCCTAACCGTTTCTGCTGGTACAGATTTGGCTCAGGGACTTCCTTTGCAACCGCTTACGGGTACTGATGCAACCATCAAGGTGTACGAAACCCAACGCGAAAGTGCTATGCTAGAAGTTCGCAATCAGCAATCGCGTTACCTACCTACCCTCAGCGGGCAGCTCTACTATGGCTTGCAACAGTTTAGTAACGAAAGCGGACTAGACTTTGGCGATGAGGCCTGGTCAGACTACCAATACGCTACACTTTCTGTTTCCATCCCCATCTTTTCTGGTGGGCAACGCATGCACAAGGTGCAATCTGCCAAGGTGGGAGAAGAACTGGCACAAAGCCGACTCGAACGAGCCCAACAGGAAGCATCCATGCAAGAGGCTCAGCTCCTGGCAGACTATTACAACAGTCAGGAGAACGCCGTCTACCTGAAAGAGAATCTACAACTCATGCAGGAGAGTCGTACGCTGGCACAATACCAATTGCAGCAGGGGCTTGTCCCGCTTGACACCTACCTGCGCATTTTTGAAGATACCCTCAGGGCCGAACAAGCATATCTAACCGCATTAACCTCCCAGTACGGGTACTACGCCCAGCTCATTGCTAAGGTGGAATCCTAAATGATGAGAGCACTGGGTTCCTTACGAAGTCAAAAGAGAAGCATCCTCACCGGAAAATCCCATGGATGATACAGGCCAATCAGCACAGTTCGCCTCAAAAAATGAAACCTCATGAAAATCAGACATTCACAATACATCACATTATCACTCGGGCTGGCCTTAGCAGGCTGTAGCCCTACCGTCACTACCACACCCGAAGAAAAGGACATCCTGGAGGCAGTATTCGCCAGTGGCAACACCATTCAGGATCACGAATACCACGTCACCGCAAAAGCAGAAGGGTATCTGGAAGCTTCTTTAGTAAAAGAAGGAGATGAGGTACACATAGGAGAACCCATGTTTCGTATTGCCGGGGAGGTACAAACCCAACAACTGGCACAAGCCCAGGCCCAATACGATGACGCCCAGGCACAGCTGGCTCCTACGTCTCCACAGACTCAACAGTTCCGACTCCAAATAGAGCAAGCGCGCATCCAGCTGGCCGCCGATGAAAAGAATCACCTCCGCTATCAAGAGCTAATAAAAACCCAGGCGGTTTCTCAGCTTGACTTTGAAAGAGTCGCGCTCCAGTATGAGGGATCCAAAGCTAACCTAGCCCTACTAGAGCAGTCCCTGGCAGAACTAGAAACAGGGCTGGCCCTGCAGCTGAAAAATGCCGAAACGCAGTTGGCCATCCAGCAAGAAAATCAAACGGATTACCTCCTCAACGCTGCCCTCAACGGTCAGGTATTGCGAGTAAGCAAGAAAGAAGGGGAGTTAGTACATCGCGGAGAATCCATCGCCCAACTAGGCGGAGGGGCTACCCTCATCCGGCTCTTTGTAGCAGAGGAGGATATCAACCGGGTAGTGGAAGGCCAAAAGGTCTTAGTTTCCCTCAATACCCATCCTGATGAAACCTATGAAGCAAAAGTCTCGAAGGTCTACCCTGCTTTCGATGCCCAAGAACAGTCCTTCTTAGTGGAAGCAGAATTCATAAGCCGCCCAGACCGCGTACTAGCAGGCACCCAACTACAAGCCAACATCATTACGGGGCAAAAGGCTCAGGCGCTGGTGATTCCTACGGAATTCCTCATCAATGGAAATCAGGTGATGCTGGCCAACCAAGAAATACGCCCCATCCAAATCGGCATTAGCAATAACAGCTGGACGGAAGTACTAGGAGGCCTGGAGGTAGACGAAGAATTGATTTTACAACCCGTCAACTAAGCCCATGATATCTCCTATCAACCAAAAGATAGCTTGGGCTCACTTAAGCTCACGCATCAAACAAGGACTCGTGGCGGTACTGAGTGTCACCTTTGGCATATCCATGTACATTTTCATGAACAGTTTCATGACCGGGGTTAACGATGCGCAGACCGACCTCGCCTTTAGTGCCCTGGCACATGTACGCATATTCAACGATGGCCCAGAAGACCGCTCCAACCTGCTGGTAAGTCAATATCCTGAGGACTATGTCTTCCACATACACAATGCCCGCAATATTCAGTACACCGAGGGAATCCGAAATGCAGAAGCCATTCTGCAACAAGTAGCGGAGGTAGAAGGAGTGGCCAGTGTAGC
>JBCBHI010000837.1:0-2878 GCA_038525885.1 Bacteroidota bacterium | reverse complement strand
CTATTGAGCCGGGCTATCGCACCTTATAAATTAAACCATTAATTTATAGGCGGTTAGGCTATTTGTCTCAGGTTGTGTAACTGTTCAGCTATCAAAAAATAGAATTCACTCTCAGTGTGTTACCAGGCTACACTATCTTATTCATGGATTTCTTTCTCAATTGTGCCGTTTTGGTGGCGGTTAGTTGGCTGGTAGTTCATTTCTTTTCCTTGATGAAAAGAAACGAACCAAAGAAAAATCAAGAAAATTCAATGCTTCCCCCCACAGGCCCAGCCCGCGCCCAGCTGAATTTTCGGGCCAACGCACTTTCTTATTTAATGTCCTGGCTACGAGTTATATAGCTGAATAGTTACAAGGTTGTGAAGGAAAAATCAACACGCAATTGCCCTGATGGCTAATTATCTGGAGCCACACCGCAGGAAGTTGAATAGACCAACCGAGAGAACAATGGCAACCTAGGCTGAAAGGACCAAACCGGAACGGATCACTTCACCGCTCCGCGTACTAGTTCCATCATATCGCCCAGCTTGTTGGGCTCAAGCCAGCGGGTAACCACCACCATATCGTTGGCTTTGTCTACTACAATGAAGTTGCCCCCAAAGCCGGCAGCGTAGTAGATACTCTCGTCCTTGATGACGTCCCACTGGCGGCCGCCACGGTTGAGCCACCACATGTAGCCATAGCTGCTATTCGCCTCAGAGGATTGTTGTACCAGCTCTACCCAGTCGTTGGAAATGAGCTGCTGACCGTCCCAACGGCCCTCGTTGAGGAAAAGTAAGCCAAAACGGGCATGGTCTTCGGCACTGATGAACAGGCCGCCGCCATGGTGACCACCACCACTTACGCTTTGTACCCAAGCACCGTCTACGTTTACCCAGGTATTGTCATACCCATACCACCGCCAGGTGGTGCTAGCCCCGATGGGATCCATCACCCGTTCTTTGATCACTTGGGGTAAGGGCTTACGATATACTTGCAACAGGCTGTACGCCAGTATATTTACCCGCACATCGTTGTACTTGTAGTGGGTACCGGGCTCGTGCAGCTCTCTCCTACTCCATTCATCGATCCCGCCCTCGCGGGGTGGGCGATCGGCCCAATCGTACAAGCCAAACAGGGCCCCGCTCCAGTCGCTAGACTGGGTGAGCAAATGGTCCCAGGTGATTTTGCTGTTGTGCTCCCCGTCATACGTACCGTCCCATACCCAGTTGGCCACGGGCTGGTGCAGGTCGATCAGGCCGTCATCGTAGGCCAAGCCGGCCACGGTGCTTAGGTAGCTCTTGGTTACGGAAAAGGTCATATCTACGCGCTTTACATCCCCCCACTGGGCTACTACAAAGCCATCTTTGATGATCATACCTGCGGGTCCTCCCCTCATCTTGGTTGGCCCTAGGATGTCATGGTCTGGCTCCCGCAGAAACCCTTGCAGAATGGCCTGCCGCAGGTCCTTAGGCCCACTGTACTCATTGGCTTCGGCAAAGTCTACGGCCTCTTGCAGGGCATTAGCGTCTAAGCCAAGGCTGCGGGGAGTGCGGGTCTCCCACTCGGCACCGCGTGCAGGAAAGTATTTTTCTTGGGCCGATACCGCCACGGATAGGGCTAGCCCGAGTAACAATAAGGCGTTACGTAGCATAGTCGTTGGTTTGGTAGTGGGTGTCAAATTGGGAAAAATGTGCCGATGGGATGGTATAGTTCCTGACGATCGGTAGTGGTGGGGCTGGGGTTGCTCATTATTTCTCGCAGAGAGGCAGAGGGCGGAGCAGGGAGCGCAGAGGGGGAATGGGATGTAGGGTTGGGGTGCGATCTTGGGGTTGCCCGTGATTTCTCGCAGAGAAGCAGAGGGCGGCGCAGAGAACGCGGAGGGGGAATTAGGGATCGGAGATTTTGTTGGGAGCAACCGCGTGAGGGGGCGACGCTTTGCTTGAGCTCACCTATAGGGTGGGTCTAACCCTGAAAGGGTCCCTCTGTGGTTGGATACTGCTTGTGAGGTTCTGGTTTACCAGGAGTCAGGGAAAGGCATGAGGACCCTTTCAGGGTTAGATTAAGCAAGAGGCCTAGGTAGCGAGTGCTAGCACCCGACCCTGGCAGTGCCCTGAGGCTTCCGAAGGAAGATACCCGAAGGGCGCCGCCGGGGGCACGCCCCAGCCATTAATTTTTCAGCATGGCCATGTACTTGGCGCGGTATACGTATAGCAGTACACCATTGAGCACAACTAGCATAATGCCCACGGGCGGAGAATGGAGAATGAGGAGTTCGGTGAGGGTGATGCCTACGGATAGGGGCATAAGGAGTACGGCTACTAAGGGACGCTTGTAGCCTACAAACAGCAGGGCAGCCAAAATGACTTCGAGGGCTTTTTCTACGGCCAGAAATCCGGAGCTAACCAGGATGCCCATGAAGGCTGCGGCATCGCCTTCCATGTCGGGTTGCTCCATAAAGTTGAAGAAGTAATTGAGGCCAAAGATAAGGTAGGGTAACGCCAGTACGTAGCTGACGATGGTTACGACCATTTTCATAGGAATGGAATTAAGGTGGTATAGTTTGGGTACTATCCTCGTCGCTGGCCTGCTACCTGTAACGGGGCGGTAGGCGTGCTCAAGGGTTTGTGAAAGATGATAAAAAGTGCGGAAAGTAGCATACTGGCGATCCCGATGTATTGGATGGCGGTGGTGATGCCGAAGGCTTGTTTGAGCGGATTGGACACGAATGGGCTCAAAAACTGACCCAGGAAAATCATGCTGGTCATAAGCCCAACGGCTTTGCCCCGAATGCTGGGTGCGGTCATCTCCAGAATCCAGTTGCTCATATTGGGCATAAGCAAACCTGCGGCTAAACCGGCTATCAGGAGTACCCCCAGCAGCTGGCCGTAGCTAGTGG
>JBCBHI010000836.1:0-2879 GCA_038525885.1 Bacteroidota bacterium | reverse complement strand
GTCCCGGTCCCTCTTATCCTCCTACGTCAACTTCTTTAATCTCCTTCACTATGAGTAATTACGTATTATCAACCTTTCGCTTCCGGGTAGACTGGGGCGGTACTCGCATAGGCTTTTCAGAAGCCAGTGGTTTTAGCTTTGAGCATGATGTGATTGAGTACACCCATGGGGCCATGGCCGAGAGCATTCCTATGAAAAGCCCGGGCAAACCTAAGTATGGTGACATCACGCTGAAGCGCGGTATTTTCCGCAACGATGCCGAAGCACTGGACTGGTTTAATGATATCAAAACCAACGAGGATGCCCGCCGTGACATCACCATCACCATGCTGAATGAAAAGCTGGAGCCGGTGATGATCTGGGAGATCCGCAAGGCTTGGGTGAAAAAGCTGGACTCGGTGACTCTGAAGGCGGACTCTAGCGATGCGGCTATTGAGACGCTAGAGCTTTGCAACGAGGGCTATACGCAACGCATGGCCTAAGATGCAGCAAGCCTTTCCACATAAGGGCTATCGTTTTCGGGTGTCCTTTCTGTTTGCCGGTACGGTAGAGGTAGAGGGGTTTTTCCAGTCGGTCAGTGGATTGAAAGGGGGCTACAACCCCAGCTCGTATCAGGAGGGTGGCGTTTCGGCGTACACCCACCAGCTAACGGACCGCTCGTCCTACGGACCCCTCACCCTGAAAAAAGGCCTTACCAACGATACATTCTTGTATACCTGGTGCCAGGCTACTTTTCAGACCATGCGGACCACCCCTGCCGATGTGCTGATTTCCTTACTAAACGAAAAGCAAGAGCCGGTTGATAACTGGATGCTGGTGCATGCCATTCCTACCAATTGGGATGCTACGGGTATGGATGCCACCCAATCGCAAATGATGGTAGAGAGCATCCAGCTGAGCTACCAATACTTTATGAAGATGTAATGGCGATACATATCAAAGAGTTGCACGTGCGCATACACGGGAGCAGTGCAGGAAAGCCGGCGCAGGAGGACTCCGCAGGCCCCAAGGCAGCTAAGGGCGGGAAAGTGGCGGAGGAAACCCTGCCCGACCAGGAACTGCGCAAGATGATTGCGGAGGAGGTACAGAATCAATTAGCAAAACTAAAGAGGAGGTAAACGGATGGATCAGAAGTTGAAGAAACACATGGAGATCATTGACGCAGAAAGCGCCGGTGGCAAATCCTTTACGGTGTTGGTGAATCCTACTACCTACTCGGTACAGCACAATACCAGCTATGCCAATCAGCAACCCATAGGAGCCACCTCGCCCAGTCTGAAGTTCAATAAGATTTATCCTTCCAGTCTCTGGGTAGAGTTTCTCTTTGATAGTACCGGGTCGCTAGGCATCCTGTCTGCCAATGTATTGGAAGGGGTCATGAACCAGATTGATGCCTTCATGAAAATGGTGTACAAGCCAGGAGAGAAAGCCGGAACGGTGGCCCCAAGGCGCTTACATCTGGTATGGGGAGCTCTGAATTTTGAGGGAGTTTGTGACTACATCGACATTGCCTACTCGCACTTTGATGCCTTCGGAAATCCCATAAGGGCCAAGGTTACGTGTAGCTTCATGGAGGATAGGAAAGAGCCGCCCAAAAATACTTCTGGCGGTTCCTCGGGTAGCCTGCTGAAGCGTATCTCCTTCAACGAAGAGAAGCATAAGGTGAACGGACTGCTGAAGTATGGCTCCTACCTGCGATTGCTCCAAAAGCAACCTTACGAACAGTTGCCCAATTCTCTACGTGGAGCCACCACTGGGGTAGCCTTGGATTTAGTCACTAACGGATAAACTCCAGCATGTCCAACGCTTGTCACATATCGATTGACGGGACCCGCCAGCCCAAGTTGGAGCAGGCATTGCTGGGGCTCTCGGTTACCAACACGGTGGAAACCATTCCGCATGCGCTGCTAGAATTCAAAGACGGCGATCCGGCCATGCAGGACTTCAAACTGAGTAATCAAACCTGGCTCACTCCCGGTGCTCAGGTGGTCCTAAGTTTGGGAACCAAGGATGACTCAGTAACCCCGGTGTTTTCTGGTACCGTCACTCACTTGCGCATAAGCGCCCAAAACAGTGGCTATTTCGCACTGGAGGTGGAGTGTAAACACCCGGCACACCGGATGACACTGGGGCGCAAGATGAGATTCTTCCACAATGATGTCTCATCTAATGACGAAACGGTGGCTACCATCTCTGACGCGGAAGCCTTGGAGAACTTGGGGCGGGAGTATGGTCTTACGGTAAGTACGGCAACGCATCCTGACAGTGAATACCAGAAGATAGTACACGAGAATCTACCCTTGTACGGGGGGACGGATTGGGACTTTCTGATGATGCGTGCTGATGCCACAGGCAGGTTGGTGCGCTGCCAGGAGGGGAGTATCCAGCTGATGATCCCAGACCCTGCCGAAGCCCCTGATGACCAGCTAACTGCTTTGGTATTTGGTGGAGCGCAGGCCAATATTCTGGATTTCAAGGCCGAAATGGACGGCAGCCTGCATGCCAGTGAGGCCGTGGTAAACTCCTGGGATATAGACGAGCAACGGCTGCAGATAGAACCCAATACGGAACGTAGTTGGGATACGCAGACGGGGCTTACGGTGGCTGACCTGGCGGACGCTGCCGGACCGGAACAGGCGGCCGAGTTTCATGGGGGGGATTTGCTCAAGCAAGAAGCCCGGGCTCTAGGGCTAGCGACTATGCAGCGCAATACCTACGAAGAGCTTTCCGTTCCATTTCTCCCCCAGCCCATCCAGGCGAATCCAATCACCGGGCTGTATGGTGGCATCACCGATGATCTTCACCGTGGCCCGGATCTTGGCCAAGGTATTGCGCTGCATAGTCGCTAGCCCTAGAGCCCGGGCTTCTTGCTTGAGCAA
>JBCBHI010000835.1:280-2880 GCA_038525885.1 Bacteroidota bacterium | reverse complement strand
ACTACGGGTCAGCCACCAGGCGTCGTTTAGGTTGGGGTCTTGCATGAATTTCACCACGTGCTGTACCGTACTGCCCACCACAGGTATGCTGTAGGCCGCCGCCGCTATGATGCTACCAAACACCCGGTATAGGGTATCTATTCGGGATTGCCGCAGGTCGTCCCTTTGCAGGGCATAGGTAAGGTCCTGGATAAAGCTATTTACATGCGACTGTATGCTTTCTATGTTTTGAGCCAGGTAGTCTAGCAGATATTTGCCTGTTTTTTGGATGGATATCTGGGATTGTAAGGAGGGGATTATTTCATGCGAGGTCCATCCAGTAGGCGGGGCATCAAACAGGGCCTTAGCCCCTTGCGATTGATCGGGCCAGTTGACCGACGTCTGCGGATTGGGAAGCTGACGAATCAAAAAATAAGTGCTGGGAATTTTGCTAGGAGAGGTCCGTAAATATTGTATCTGAGCGACGGTACTGCCATCCTGGTTTTCAACGGTGATGCGTTCTAGCGTGGTGAGGCTACCCAAGGTGCCCGCTATTTGGGATAGGTTAGAGGGCATGGTACCCAATCCAGGTGCCTGTAATCGGATTTGTAGCCACCCGATGCGGTCATTCCATAGGGCTATGAAGACCATGAAGTCAAACCAGCTAAGCTGGGCTTGAGGATCTGGGATAGCTACTCCGGTAACCAGTGTGGACTTACCGAGGGATAAGGTCAGGTTTTCCTCAGAGTCTAGCGTTGCAGGAACCAGCAGGTCAGCATTGGAAGTAGGCCGAACCCGATTCGCAAAATCCTTCCCGTTCCCAATAGGGAAGAAGTGGAAGGGGAGTCCTGCATCTCCTACAAAGGTGAGAGGGGGAAATGAGGTGTCGCCTTGATTGGTTAGGGTCAGCTGCATGCGTCACTGGGCTTGGGGTTAGACACCCTAAGGTGAAACATCCTGTCCCCTTTGGCTTGCATATACTGGGCAACCCGTTACCCTTTCTAGTCCTGCTTTAGGTTCTGGCGCATCTTCTCAATCATGCCGCTCCACAGGGTGCCGTTTTGGTGTTGCAGGCGGTAGACCTTGGGGGCCAGCTGCAGTTGGGCCTTAAAGGCCCGGGAGAAGTGGGCTTGATCGAAGAAGCCCGCCTTGTGCGCAATGGTGCCCAGGTTGTCCTGGCCTTGGTGCAGCAGATCGAGCGCATACTGCAAGCGGAGCTGCCGGATGAGCCGGGCAGGGGAGAGGTCCACCGTCTGCTTAAGGCGGCGCTGCAGTTGGGTGACGGTCATGTGGGTTTCCTCCGCCAGCGCCTGCGTATCGAAGCCCTCCTGGTCCAGATTGTCCAGCACGGCATGCAACGTGGTGCGTAGCCAAGGCTCTTGCTGCAATAGGGGTTGCAGCTCGGTGAGGGTCTCCGGCGGCATGGGTACTTGCTGCAGGCCCGCTGGGATGGCCACTAGCTCCGCTAGCTGGTGGGCCTCGCGGTAGGTACCTGGACTGCAGTGGTAAGTCCGCTGAAAGCTGCGGCAGAAGTGTGCGGGTTCGCGGTAGCCTATTTCCAGGCCCACGGCCTTCACGGGGATGTCCGTATTTCTGAGCAAATGGCAGGCATGGCCCA
Organism: Bacteroidota bacterium; assembly: GCA_038525885.1. Lineage (GTDB taxonomy): Bacteria > Bacteroidota > Bacteroidia > Cytophagales > Cyclobacteriaceae > DMST01. The sequence continues at coordinate 1,283 of JBCBHI010000835.1, read as the reverse complement.
GGCGGTACTCGCGGATCAGCTTGCCCGGGCTAGGCTGTCCCAGCTCGCGTAGTTCGCGGCTCAGGCGGGTTTCGCTTAGACCCAGGGTAGCGGCTAGCTGCGGAGCACCAAAGTGGGAGTCAGCGCGGTGGCGGGCTATCTGCTCATGCACGCGCTGCGTGAGGGAGGGGGTGTCGCGGCTAAACAGGCCGCCGGCCCCATGGGGGGAAGAAGAAAAAGACATAGTGGTAGCAGGGCCGCTCCGAAAGCCGGAAGGCCAATGGCCGGATTCCCGACCAGATTTAGGGTTAGATTATTGGGTGATTAAGATGAATGAGCGACCCCCGAATGGCTTGTACTTTCCGGGGTGACTGTTACCATTTTTAGACAAAGAGGCTTTGCCGAAAAAGAGAGAAAGAGCAGACTATCATTTGTGTTTTTGGGATTAGATTGTGGGTGGCATACTAGCCCTAGAATGGCCTGATTGCTAAAAAGATGAGTGAATGGACGGTATTTGTGAGTGTATGGAAAAGTGGGCTGAGGGAGTGGATTTGGGGCTTTTGGGGTGAAATAGGCTGAAATTTTAGGCGCTTGGTAATACGTTTAGCTTGGCTGAAAATGAGATGGATAGTACCCACCAATAACCCTAAATAGTATGACCGTTGAAATCATTACCCAAGCAGATCCCGCTAGTATTTCGTTCGGAGTACCCGATCGATTGATCCACGAATTGATTACCGCAGGAGTGATTCCTACCGAGCACAATTCGGTAGATAATCCCTTCGACCTCAATGCCTATTTCACCTATGAGCACTCCATTGCCCAGGGCGTATTCAGCCTTCCGGAGCTGTCTATTGTTGGGGCCCATATGCCGGTCCTCTGGAAGAAAGATCCGGAAACCTCCGGGCCAGATGTAGAGACGGATATTACCTTCTTTACCTTCAGAAATGTGAGCAAAGTCCCTAAGCCCTGGCAGGATATTTTTGCCTTGGAAGAAGGCAAACCCATGGGCTCTGGGAAGTAT
>JBCBHI010000835.1:0-270 GCA_038525885.1 Bacteroidota bacterium | reverse complement strand
ATACTTCCCAGAGCCCATGGGTTTGCCTTCTTCCAAGGCAAAAATATCCTGCCAGGGCTTAGGGAAGTATAACCCGGAGGAGGTTCCTTTCCTATATGAGCTGGATGCAGACGGTGACCGAATTAACCTAGGTCCCCCACAACCCAACCAGCAACTGGAGAGCGTTCCTTTTATGTACTTGCCCTACAGCAGGCCACAAGACCCTACGCAATACCTTGCGCGGTGCTTTCCCTTTTCGGCCAGTTTGGATGGCAAAACCTACTACGGTAA
>JBCBHI010000834.1:0-2885 GCA_038525885.1 Bacteroidota bacterium | reverse complement strand
TAGCCCATTGTATTGAGTGCCATCCTGCTGCCTTAGCCTACATAGAGAAGTCTATGGAGGGGTATCAACAGGAATACATATTAAAAACACACGCAAATAGTCTTTTGCTTTAGGCTACGGGATGGCGAGGGAAACCGGTCGGACGGGGACGCCTAGTCGGCTTTCTACGTGACGCATAAAGCCGTCCGACCGATGGTCAACACCTGCTCACACAATTAGCCCAAAGAAAACTCGGCACCCCCAAAAACCTAACAAGGCTTTTGATATTCCCCTTTTATACCCCAGGAGGCCCCATCTCAAGGATAAAATTGACCAGTGTTTAAGGTTTTGTAACGCACTCAAAATACAGATTCCTTTGGCTATGAATAGCCCTAAAATACAAGGACTTGGGGAAGGTCATATCGCCACCACCAAAAGGCAACCGGGACGAATTCGTGCGTACACCTATAATCCCTAGCCACAGGGTTGGCCTCTTGCTGCTTCCTTGATACCTTGGGGTATGTACCACCTTTTGTTCGAGTATATCGATCAGCATATTACGCTTTCTGAAGAGGAGAAAGCCGCCATTGTGGCCCTGGACGTCTTTCGGTCCGTGAAAAAGCGGACCGTATTGCTAGAACAAGGGCAGAGATCGAAGGAAACCCTGTTTGTACTCAAGGGCTGCCTGCGTACCTACTACATGATAGACGGGGAGGAAAAAACCACGGCCTTCTACACGGAGATGGAAGGCCTTACACCCCACTGTGTGGCCTCCGGCCAACCTTCGGAGTATTACATAGCGGCGGTGGAGGATTGCCTGCTCACGGTATCGGAACCGGATATGGACCAAGACATGTTTGCCCGGTTTCCCAAGTTTGAGACGCTTTGCCGCATCATCTCTGAAAAGCTGCTAGCGAAGCAACAAATCGATTTCGATGCCTTCAGGACTTCCTCACCAGAGCAGCGTTACCTCAACCTGCTGCATAACCGCCCGGATCTGATCCAGCGCGTGCCTCAGCACCAGCTGGCCAGCTACCTGGGCGTGGCCCCGCAGTCCCTCAGCCGAATGAAAGCCCGCATCCATGAAAAGGAAAGGGCCTGACCACCCACCCATCTCGTCGTCTTACCGCTCCCAGCGGTGAGCACGACTGATGGAGCGGATGATAGGTTAGCCCTTAGGTCCCCGCCAGGGACTAATCTCCGCCGTAACCCGAGCTCAGTTTCCTACCCCTCACTGACCGCTTTCTTAACTTAAGTGAACGTTTCCTGGCAGTAGCCCCCGCTACGTTTGTGATATCACTTCACAAACAAGAGGAACGTATGAGAATCAAGACTATTTTCATCACGGCCATGGTACTATTGGGGAGCCTGGGGAAAAGCCATGCCCAGTACGGAGATGCAGAGGGTGAATACAAGAAATTCTTTGTGGGTAGCACCTTTTTCATGCTGGGCAACCTGGCCCCGAGCAACCCACCGGATTTTGTGCAACTCAACCTGGGGTATCGCCTAACGGCCAAAGATGTGGTATCGGTAGAGCTGAAAACCTGGAAATATGCTTGGCCCCTGGGCATACCCTACGGCCCCATCTATGAAGCGCCTGAGGAAGAATTCCCCGGCTTTATCCGGGAGTTTGGGGTGGCCTTGGCGTACCAGCGCTACTGGTGGAAAGGCCTCTACACGGGAATACATCTTATGAACGCCGCCCAATCCTTTGTGGATGAGAGTGGCAACCGTATAGGCAATGGATATCAGCTGTTCAACACCTACCGCCTTGGGTACCATGTTCGGCTATTCAAAGACCGCTTTTTCATAGAGCCCTCCGTGGCCGTGACCCACCGGGCCTTTCATACCCCCATGCCAGACTCCTTTGGGGTGCTAGACAATCGCTGGTCCAAATTCTTCTTTGGGGAGCCGGGCCTGCATTTCGGGTTCAATTTCTGATGTGTTCTGGTAGACCTTACTGAGCAACCGAAAAACCCAAAGGGGAAGTTTCGCTTACCTCCCCGCAACCATAGGGGGGGGAGTGCTTAGCATTTCCAATTAAATCCAAGGTCTACCTACCGGGCAAATTAACCCTGGCTACTGCCAAGAAAAAGGATGATGTTATGCCTCGATGTGCGTATGTGGCGAAACGACCAACATGAAGTTGCCTTCTGGTGCAACGCTTTTATTGAGTTTCCCATCCTTGCAAGAAACTCATAAAATCCGAAGCCCGATTAGAAGTACCCACGGGCGATGACACGTACCATATGCGACTATTATTGTTGACCACTGTATCCTGGGTTCTCTCCCTTAGTGTAGGCATAGGCCAATCTATATCAGATGCTGAAACGGAGAAGAGCCGACATGAACAATGGATGGAGGATATTGAATTCTTCGAAACCGAATTTGTTGATCAAGCCAGAACCTTATCTCCCGAATCAAGAATCACTAGTAAGGCTATCCTGGAAGACCTAAGAGGAGATATTGACTCGTTGTCCGACATCCAGATCCACCTGGAACTTACCCGGTGTGTGGTGTTGGCAGAGGAAGGGCATACGGACATTACGGTACCTAAAATGGGTAAAATCCCTATGCGGTTTTATCATTTCTCTGATGGCTGGTATGTTATCAAAACCGACAGCTCGTCAGCAGGCTTTTTAGGGGGCAAGGTGTTGAGTATTAATTCTATACCCATTGATGAAATAGAACAGCGCCTATTCCCTTATTTGGCGGGCATTGAATCCTGGAAAAGGTATGCCATGATGCTCTTACTACCCGCCCCCCAGTTGTACTATGAGCTGGGTATGGGAGAGGAAGATTCCATGACACTAGAATTAATGAAGGATGGGCAAAGGCTTACGGCGAACATGGCCGCCAGGCCCATGGAGGAAAGTATCCGTTGGTATCAGGCGTGGGCCAATTTG
>JBCBHI010000833.1:0-2885 GCA_038525885.1 Bacteroidota bacterium | reverse complement strand
ATATTTTTTAAGAAAAAGGACTTATGGACGCGAAATGAATCAGAGACATTTCATATTGACACTTCCGCAGTTTTTTCAAGGAGAACCTCACCGACATCCCTCGCAAAATCGTTGTTAGTGTTTTAGCGAAGCGTCACCAACGACCCATCTCAGAGAAAACACAAAAGGCTGTCCCTAGAGGCAGCCTTCCATCACAACATCCTTATTCCCTCTTACAGCGTGCTAGGGCACACGTACTCGGTTTTGGGAATATTCGTCTCGGCCAATGCCTTAAAACCACCCGCGATATCCACCAGGTGCTCAAAGCCACGAGCCTTTAATATACTAGCCATGATCACCGACCGATACCCACCTGCACAGTGCAGGTAGTAAGTGCTGTCCCGGTCTAGCTCACCCATATTGTCGTTGATGTAGTCCAGAGGCACATTGATAGCATGCTCCACATGCTCACTCTGGTGCTCCGGCTGCTTCCGTACATCCACAATTTGGATTGACTCCCCAGCGGCAACTTGACTCGCTAGGGTTTGAGCCGACACCTGATCGATGGAATCGATACCCTTGCCAGCACTTTGCCAGGCGGCCATCCCGCCTTCCAGGTATCCCAATACATTATCATAGCCTACCCGGGCCAAGCGGGTCACCGCTTCCTGAGCACGTCCTTCTTCTGCTACCAACACGATGGGCTGCTGAATATCCGTAATCAAAGTACCCACCCAGCTGGCAAAACTGCCATCCAGGCCAATGAAGATGGACTTGGGGATAAAGGCTTTCACAAAATCGGCTTCATTCCGGGTATCCAGTACCAAAGCCCCTTCATGGTTAGCCATGCTTTCAAAAGTATCCACGTCCAGCGCTACCGTGCCTTTCTTCAGCACCGCGTCTATGCTATCGTAGCCTTCCTTATTGATGCGGGCATTTTTAGCGAAATACTGTGGGGGAGGCAATATTCCATCGGTCACCTCTTTTACAAACTCCTCCTTGGTCATATTAGCCCGCAGAGCGTAGTTGGTTTCCTTCTGGTTGCCCAGAGTATCCCAGGTCTCGCTACTCATGTTTTTGCCACAGGCAGACCCTGCACCGTGAGCAGGATATACGATTACCTCATTGGGCAAAGGCATGATCTTGCTGCGCAAACTATCATATAGCATTCCTGCTAGGTCCTCCCGGGTCAGGTCGCTTTTCACTGCCAAATCTGGACGTCCTACATCCCCAATGAAAAGGGTATCGCCAGAGAAAATGGCATGTTCTCGGCCCTCTTCGTCTATCAGCAAGAAAGTACTGCTTTCGGGAGTATGTCCCGGTGTATGCAACACTCGGATGGTCACCTTGCCCAAGGCAAAATCCTCCTCGTCAGCCGCTTCATGTATGCTGTACTTGGTTTTCGCACCCGGGCCGTAGATGATTTTTGCGCCCGTCTTTTCTGCCAGATCCACATGCCCACTCACGAAATCAGCGTGGAAATGCGTCTCGAAAATATACTTGATAGAAGATCCTTCTTTCTCCGCTTTCTCCAAATACGGAGCCGTTTCCCGCAAAGGGTCGATGATAGCCGCCTCGCCTTCGCTTTCAATATAGTAGGCGCCATGTGCCAGGCAGCCTGTATAAATTTGTTCGATTTTCATATCTACTTCAAAGATAAGGTCCCTGATGTGTAATTGATAAAACGAAAGTAGTAGCACCCCGTTGAAAGGCCCGTGACTTCGGTTACAAAGGGGCTAGTATCCACCATGTAAGCCTCAACCGCCCACCGGCATACCCGGTTCCCATTCGGACAAAATGCAATTTACCATTCCTGCCGAACAAGGAACAAAAAGGAGATCATTCCACAGGGCAATGACGTGTCAATGTACCAATGATGTGTGCACATCCTTAAGTGGGAGGTTTAGGGTAAAAAAGGGATGTGAAGACCGCTAGCCATTCCTTAAATGAAAAACTCTGTGCCCTCCGAGCCTACTCCGGGGCCTCTGTGTTTCCCTTTTCCCACTCCTACATAATAGCGGGGTATTAATAGTAATGCCTACCCTTGTGGGCATAAAAAAAGCCACTCCCTGCATGCAGAAAGCGGCTTTTCCTAATAGCTACTAAGGAAAACTTAGTTGGCGTTGCTCATTTGAGCAGTCAACTTATTTTCCAGAACTGACTTAGGCACTGCACCTACCTGACGATCAATAATCTCACCGTCTTTGAAGTACAACAAAGTAGGGATACTGCGAATACCCAATTTACCGGCAATGTCAGGATATGCATCCACATCCAACTTGCCAATAATAGCAGTGTCTTCGTATTCACCAGCCAGCTCTTCTACTACCGGACCGATCATTTTACAAGGACCACACCATTCAGCCCAGAAATCAATCAGTACAGGTTTGTCGGAGCTAGCAATGACTTCATCAAAATTGCTATCAGTTATTTCAATAGCCTTGTTTCCCATAATAAATAATGTTTATATCCTTGCTAGTGATGACGTAAAGATAACACAAATGCGTACGGAGAGTTCATCCCCGGTGGTAGATACCTCTAGTTTGTAACTGCCGAGACACACTGTAGGAATCGAGGGTTTGAAGGGAACAGTACTTTTTTTATCAAAAACCCTCTAATTTGCAGCACAACCCACATAGAGTATGCTGAAACTAATTGAATGCCCGCGTGATGCCATGCAAGGCATCCATGACTTTATCCCTACTCAAGAGAAGATAAAATACCTCAATACCTTACTCAAGGTAGGATTCGACACGCTAGACTTCGGCAGTTTTGTCTCCCCAAAGGCAATTCCGCAGCTTCGAGACACAGCGGCGGTACTAGAAAAACTAGAATTGGCAAGCATCCTCTGCGCCTCGCCTATTGGCCACTATGGCAAGCAGCTTAGTATGCGTGTCGGCCAATTC
>JBCBHI010000832.1:0-2890 GCA_038525885.1 Bacteroidota bacterium | reverse complement strand
CGTGCACCTGCCCCAGGTGCACGGAGGACTTACGCAAGGTATTGCCCCCGCTATGTACGAGGAGATTATTTACGATGACGACGGTAATGCCCTCAACGGTACACTGATGGACTATCTGGTGCCTACTGCGGTAGAGTCGCCTAGTTGGGAAACCGGCCACACCGTTACTCCTTCGCCTCACCACCCTATTGGGGCCAAAGGCATTGGGGAGTCACCCACGGTAGGTGCGCCTCCTGCCATTGCCAATGCCATCATTGATGCGCTACGGCCTTATGGCATTACGCACATGGACATCCCCATTACTCCCTACAAGATCTTCAAAGCCTTGAAGGAAAAAGGAATGCTGGATAAGGACATCACTGGGTTTGAAGCCTAAAAAACAGTTCAATCGCTGAATCGTTTTACTCATAAATGAGCCCCCTTGGTGGGGCTCGTTTGGGGTAATCCGTTTAGCACACAAGACAGTCAACGTATGGAAGCGACGATCACAAAAAACTTTAGCATAGAAGAGCCCATAGAGAAAGTATGGGCGGGTATCAGCAACCCGATGGAAATTTCTGGCTGCGTACCCGGTGCCGAAATCACCGATCAGGTAGACGAAAACAACTACAAGGGGAAGGTAGGCTTGAAGTTTGGCCCGGTAAAGGCCAAATATGACGGTCAGATCACCATTGAGCAGATGGACCATGAGAACCATACCATGACGCTGGTGGGCAAGGGACTGGACTCCAAAGGGAAAGGCAGTGCCGAAATGACCATGAACGGAAAGGTGGTTCAGGAAGGTGAGGGCTCCAATGTGGACTTCCAGATGGTGGTAAACATCCAAGGCACCTTGGCCCAGTTTGGCGCCCGGCTCATCAACGATGTGTCTGCCCACCTCATGGACCAGTTCGTAGACAATTTTAAGAAGCTGCTGGCAGGAGAAGAGTTCAACAACAACCTGAAGGCGGGTTCAGTAATGGGAGCCGCCGTCAAGGGTTTGTTTTCCAAGAAAGGTGAATAAGCCCCAGGGGAATGATTCCTGAAGTAAGCAAGATCATATCCGAATTCGACAACTTAGGCTACGTAGTAGAAGAAGAACTGGCAACGGTTCTTCTTCTTACTTTGAAGCTCCAGAAACCCTTGTTGCTGGAAGGCCCTCCGGGGGTAGGCAAAACAGAAGCCGCACACATCATTGCCTTGCATTTACAAACCCGGCTGATACGGTTGCAGTGCTACGAAGGACTGGATGTGCACCAGGCCATCTACGAGTGGAACTACCAGAAGCAGTTGCTTTCCATCAAAATCAACGAGCAAAGCAGCCTGTCGGCTACGGAAAAAGAGGCTCACATCTTTGGTGAAGAATACCTCATGAAGCGCCCACTGTTACAAGCCATTTCCGCTACGGACAAAGCTCCGGTTTTGTTGATTGACGAAGTGGACCGGGCAGATGAGGAGTTCGAAGCCTTTCTGCTAGAGTTGCTCTCGGACTTCCAAATCTCCATACCGGAAATGGGCACGGTGAAGGCCACCCACCGTCCGGTAGTGATTCTCACCTCCAATCGTACCCGAGAACTCAGCGATGCCCTCAAACGGCGGTGCCTCTATCACTGGATTGATTACCCCAATTTTGACAAGGAGCTGAAGATTGTGCAGAAGCGGTACCCCAAGGTAAACGAGGAAGTAGCGCTAACGCTGGTGAAGTTGGTGACGCATTTTCGGGAGCAAAACCTGCAGAAATCTCCGGGTATCGCCGAAACCCTCGACTGGTGCGCAGGCCTACTCGCTTTGGGCATGGAACGCTTCACCCCCGAGTTCATTGAGAAAACCCTGGGCTGTGTCCTAAAATCCGAATCGGATATTCAGGCCGTGAAAGCGCAAGACTTGGAGCGTGTGTTAGAATTGACAATTGCGTAATGACGATTGCCGATTTTGGCGGATTTGAAAGGCTCGGAAGCAATAGCAATTTCACAGTACCGAATCAAACCGCATGGGTTGTAGTTGACGCCTGCCTGCCGGTAGGCAGAGACTCTCCGCCCTTAAAAGCCAACAACGGTGAGGAAGCTGAAAGCTTCTAATTGCTGATGGTGTCAAGCAGAATGCTTGACACAGGTGTAAGGGATAAGGTAGCCATCCCAACATTCGTCAATCGTCATTCGTACCTCGTCAATTGCTAGAGCACTACAAGAAATATTCCTCCTTCGATGCAGCCCTCATCGGTTTCACCCGGTACTGCCGGGAGAATGAGCTGGGTATTGGATTGAGCCATAGCCAGGAGGCCTTGCAAGCCGCCACGGTGGGTTTTGCGGGCGATGAAGATACGCTGCGGTATAGCCTCAAGGCCTTGTTTTGTGCTTGCACAGAAGACCACGAGACCTTCGATAAGTGCTTTCAGGTATTTTGGGGCACCCGCAAGCACACCTACAACCATACCATCCAGAATAAGAATACCTCCAACGTAGTCAAACGCAGCAACAATTCGCTGGTGATGATGGGCTTCAAACCTCAAGGGGCGGAGACCCCCAAAGAGGAAGAAGAGGCCAAAAACGTATCGGGAGCCAGTGGGGTAGAATCGCTCAAGTTCACGGATTTTAGCAAGGTTTCCGCCATTGACAGCCAGGTACTGGACGAGCTGGCCAACAAACTGCTGAAGCAGCTCAACCATCGCCTCAAGCGGAAGCTGGAAAGCACCAAACAAGGGCAAATTGATATTCGAAGGACCATCCGAATCAACATGAGCAACGGCGATGCGCTCATCAAGCTGGCTCGCCGCGACCGGAAAATGGAGCGCTACCGCATCATTCTGCTACTAGACGTAAGCGGCAGTATGGACAAATACTCCTTCTTTTTGCTTAAATTCATTTGGTCCCTCAAGAGTAGTCTGAAGCAGATTGAGGCCTTTGTGTTCAGT
>JBCBHI010000831.1:0-2891 GCA_038525885.1 Bacteroidota bacterium | reverse complement strand
CTTACGACATTGAGCCAACACCTCTTTGAACACATTCTGGGGCATAGCCAGGGAGGGCTTTATCTTAAGTTTATTGGCCTTCTCGGGAGATAGCTCACTCAGCATACCCTTGTAATTCATCACCCCCACCTTTCTTTTGAAATACTGCACCGGGATCACATGATAATGGTCAGGCTCTGCCGCTTGTTGCGTTACGTCTGCTCTGGACGGAGAGTAAAAGGAAGAGGGGAGCTTCTGCACCCAATTTATTTCTCCTTTGATCTCGCCTCGTGCCTGGTTGAAGGCCTTTTTGCCATTGTTTGCCAGCGTGAAGTCGTACTTTATGCCCAGGTCACGGCAGTGGTTAGCTACTTGAGTATAGGTGCTGTTTGGCCCTATGCTCATCGACTCTGGCTTGCGCTGGAATTGATCCTGGAAGCTATGGAAAGCCTGCGATACGCAGTGGCAGATCCAATCCTCGTCAGAGAAGTCCTGTATCCACCGCTTTTGATCCTCTAGCCACTTGTAGGGGTGCACGTGGATACCTACCTCATCCCCGCGCTTCATCAATTGCTCAATCTCCTTCGCGTATCGCTTTAGGCCCCAAGACACATCCCCATATATAAATTCAATTTGGGGGTCTGCCCGGAATAGCCAAACGAATTTCATCTCCTCCTTGATGATCACCTCGTTGCGTAGACGCTCTACCGTCGCAAAACCCTCATCAAAACCCGTCCAAGGGGAGGTGTCCCCGGGTTTCAGATATAGCTCATTGGGTTCAGCGTGAAAAGTGACGAAGGCGGTTAAGTTCTGACTCATATCCTATTTTGAAGAATGCTCCGCAAGTTCGGAAATAGAAAGGAAAGGCTATCAGATTTCTGTGCCTAATGGTCCATTTAAAGATTGTAGTTGCCTGACATTTAGTGGGGTAGGTTGAGGCAACCTCTATTGTTCGGCGATCGCTTCTAATTCCAAAAGGTGCTGAGGGAGATGCTCCAGGCCTATTTCCCACAAAATAGCGGGCTCAATGGGATACTGAGCTTGCAAGGGAGTATGAAGAAAGCTCGAAAGCTGGCTCCAGGGGATTTGTGGGTGTTCTGATTGGAAATCGGGTGAAATCCGGTTTGCCGAAGCTCCCAGGATTTCAAAGTTTCGGATGACTGCATCCTGTGCCATTGGGTTCTTCAAGAAGGCCTCACGATTCTTCATAGCGCCCAGGTACTCGATTATATTTTGCAAAGCCTTTATCAACGCGCGCAATTGTAGCAGATCGGTAGCAGGCATGGTCTTTCGTAGCAGAGAGATTCTAAAGATAATAGCCGTATGGGCTTTGCAAACAAGGCATGGCTTACCTTTACCCATTAGAAGAAAGTTGTACTGGTAAATTCTGCTGCCAGTATAATGAACCCAGGTTGTTTTCCACCCTCCTATGCAATACGAACGGATTCGAAATTCGCCGCTATTCCACAGCACCATGCGCTTGGTCAACCGGGTTGCTAGCAGGTTCAACTGGAAGGCGTCGGCAGAGATGTTGTATTGGCGAGTGAAGAAGATGGAGGAGGGAGAGCTTCACGGTCAGCATTTTGAGTTTTTCTTTACCACCCACTTTGGCTTGAGTCAGGGGGACTTCACGGGCAAGCGAATGCTAGATCTGGGATGTGGCCCCCGAGGTTCCTTAGAATGGGCCACACAGGCCAAAGAGAGAGTGGGATTGGACCCGCTAGCCAAGCGCTACCTCAAGCTAGGAGCAGACCAGCACCAAATGAGCTATGTGGAAGGTGTGGCCGAAGCCATTCCTTTTCCTGATCAGCATTTCGAGGTAGTCTCCTCGCTAAACTCCCTGGACCATGTGGATGGCCTGGAGCAGGCAATTGGTGAGATAAAGCGGGTACTGAAACCCGGAGGGGTCTTTTTGCTAATTGCTGACATCCACCAAGTGCCCACTCTCACCGAACCCTCTGCCTTTGGTTGGGACATCCTAGCTCGGTTTCAACCGGAGTTTCAGGTGATAAGGGAGTCGCACTACGAAGGGCACCAGCTCTACAAGAGCATCAGAAAAGGGATTCCGTTTGATCATCAGAACCCCAAACAGCGGTACGGTATCATTACCGCCTTATTGCAAAAACGATAAACTGGATTAAGAATGAACCCTAGGCGGACCTAGTATTAAATAGGGTTTTCTGCACTTGCTCTGGACCTTGGATCCGTTCCTTATAGACATAAAAAATGGCCCCGCAATGCGAGGCCGTTTCTATATATCTAAGATCTAACTAAGCGTCAGCTTAGAAAGTATAGCGGATACCAAATTGCCCTTGCCAGCGTGAGCTACGGATACCTGCATCATCGAGGTTGAAACCTTCGTTGGTGCTGAGGTCAGCTGTTCCAGGATTGAAAGTATACGCAGGCTGTAGGTTCAAGCCGTCACCGTCAGGATCAACAAAACCATCAAAGCGAGTAACTTCTACCGCGTCGAAGCTTACGAAGTAACGCTGACCCCACTGAGGGTTCAAGAGGTTGGTAAAGTTGAAAATATCGAAGCTAAACTGGAGGTTGTGCTTACGATCGCCAACTGGCAACCAGAAGTTCTGTACCACTTTCAAGTCAACAATGTTGGTGAAAGGCGTACGGTCACCGTTACGCTCTACGTAGTCACCACGACGGCTGCTCAAGTACTCGTTGTTTGAGATGTACTCTTCCAAAGCCTCACGCTGCGTAGTAGCATCGTTGCCACGGAAACCATCGTCAACAATCAAGAACTCACCGCTAGAAATCTCGGATGCAGTTGGTACGTACAACAAAGCCTGGTCAGAGAAATCCTCACCCGTCATTTCGTCAGAGTTGTCGATCACGTACGAGATTTCTAGCGGTGAGTTCTTGATTGTTGACGATGGTTTCCGTGGCAACGATGCTAC
>JBCBHI010000830.1:0-2896 GCA_038525885.1 Bacteroidota bacterium | reverse complement strand
CCGGGCTGGTTTCGACTGAGGAGTATGTGGAAGCAAGTGGGTATTTCACGCCCGATATGACTGAATTCTATTTCAGTAGGTACGGAGGGGAATACCGGAAGCCCACCCTGTTTGTAACCCGCTATGAAAGCGGCCAATGGACCCAGCCGATTGCCTTAGGTACGGATATGGATACCTATCGGGATCGGTTTATTCCGGGCTGGTCGGAGATGAAAAGCCGTGAGCCCTACAAGGTCCTCTCGGTCCATGGTCTAACCGTTTCGGCTGCGGGCACCTATTATCTGGACGAATACACCCCGGAAGGAGATGGGCCCCTCCGCTTCGCGCGCCTGATCAATGGCGAGCGAGAAGCCCCAAGGCCCGCTGATCCGGTGATCAATACCGGGAAATGGGTGGCACACCCCTTTGTGGCAGGCACCGGATGAATCCTACTTGATGTGGGACGTGGAGCGAGAAGGGGACTATGGCGCGGATATCTACATCAGTTTTCGGCAGCAGAATGGCACCTGGGGAGCGGGCATAAATATGGGCGAGAAGATCAATACGGCTCTGTATGACCAGAGCCCCAGGGTAACCCCGGATGGGAAGTACCTATTCTTCTGGAAGGGAGATGAAAAGGTGAGAGAAGACGACAGCAAGTACTTGGTAGGCAGCCCCTACTGGGTAGATGCTAAGATTATAGAAACCCTCAGACCAAAAAGCTAAACGGTATCCTATGATGGAAAGATCAAAAGCAGCATTCACTTTTCTGGCCCTGACCGGATTGCTAGGGATATTCGCCTGCAATCCCGAAAAACTGGTGCAGGAAGAACCCGAAACAGCCCCAGTTGAAGACCCTTTTCTGGGTCAGGAACGACCGGGGTTGACGGCCATTCCCTTTGCCCCGGGCGTACGCGCTACCGAAGGCTGGGTGTTAGGTGGGGAGTTCGGTCCGGATTCGGAAGAGTTCTACATGGTCAACCCACAGCAAGGGGGCTATGCCGCCCAAGTGGTGGTGTTTCGGAAAGAGGGGAGGACCTGGCAACGCCATCCTTTTATGCAAATACATAGCACGGATAGCAACCGCCTGTACCGGAGGAATCAATATATAGAGCGCACCGAAACGGGTTGGTCCCGGATGAAAAGCATTGATCCGCTGCTAGAAAGAGAGGACTGGGGTATCATGCGGGTGACGGCCTCTGCAAAGGGCACCTACGTTTTTGACGACTACAAGAGCAATGATGTGATCCGCATCTCCAGGATCAAGGATGGGGTGCGCGAAGAGCCTAAATTGCTAGGAGAGAACATCAACGTAGGCGAATGGACTGCCCACCCGGTGATAGCACCCGATGAGTCCTATCTGATTTGGGATAGTGAAAGGGAAGGGGGCCATGGGGGTTCTGATATCTACGTCAGCTTTAGTCAGCCCGACGGTTCCTGGGGACCTGCGCAAAACCTGGGAGACCAGGTGAATGGACCTCGAGACGATTTTAGTTCGTGGATTACCCCCGATGGGAAGTACTTGTTCTTCTGGCGAACCGAAGAAATCACCAACCCTGATGGCAGTATGGAGCGTAAAAGCGGCAAGTATTGGGTGAGCACCCAAGTGATAGAGAACCTGAGGCCCTAACCGTAGGCTTGCTCTTGCCCATCTTGATGCTAGGATTACCGCTAATCGGGAATTCACTTTCCAGTTCTGGCCTCTATTGGGCACTTCCATGCCCTGGTAAAAACGATGATGCGGTAAGGGATGAGAACTATATTTCCATGTATAGTTCAATCCTTATGCTTGGTTACAGAATAGCTAAGTAATGCCGCCTGGTTTATTTCCATGACTGAACACACGTAGATTTTTCTATTTTGGGGTAGGAAAAAACTCAAAGGTCTTTTTATGGATACCATAAGCTTGTCCCATTCTGACGTTGTCAGTAAGCCTCCTGCGCAGGCGATTGCCGCAGAGGCTACCGTTGAATTACCTACCTACCTGTATGCCACCGTACTTGCATCCTTCAGTATCATGATTGGTCTGATCTGGGATATCAGTTGGCACACCAGCATTGGCCGCGATGGATTGTTTTCTGCTCCTCACCTGGCGGTGTATTTCGGAGGAGTATTGGCCGGGGTCTTCTCCGGTATTCGTGTGCTCAAAGTTTCCTTTGCTGGAACCGAACAACAAAAGAAGGAAAGCCTCACCTTTTGGGGCGTATTCAAAGGCTCATTGGGTGCACTATTTTGCATTTGGGGTGCCTTTGCCATGCTCACCTCGGCACCGTTTGACGACTGGTGGCACAATACCTATGGGCTGGACGTAACCATCCTTTCGCCACCGCATACCATATTGCTGCTGGGCATGGTAACCATCCAGTTCGGGGCTATGATTACCGTGCTGTCGGTGAAAAACCGCATGAAGGCGGCCAATCAGATCAACCAGAAAGTAGAAAAACGACTGCGGTTATTTTTTGCGCTTTCCTCAGGGTTTGTCCTATGCATGGTGTTCTCCATTGCCTCCGAATTCCTCAGTCGGCACGACATGCATGGGGTTTTATTCTATCAGATTTCCAGCCTCCTGTTTCCCCTATTGCTGGTAGCTATATCATTGGCTGCTCCCAGTAGGTGGGGGGCCACCCTGGCGGCCACGGTGTATACCCTATTCATGGCGGCCATGGTGTGGATCTTACCGCTATTCCCGGCAGAACCTCTACTGGGCCCGGTCATGAACCCCATTACTAATTTCCAAGCCTTCGAGTTCCCCTTGCTGCTAATCTTCCCGGCCGTGGCCATAGACCTGATTACGCAGCGCTTTCGTGACCGGAGTCCATGGTTAGTCTCCCTGTTTTATGCGGCAGCATTTCTAGTCACCCTGTTTGTATTTCAATACCCCTTTGGTGACTTCCTGATGTCAGATGCGGCCAGGAAC
>JBCBHI010000829.1:0-2896 GCA_038525885.1 Bacteroidota bacterium | reverse complement strand
GCCTTGTAAAATCTCGTCTGAGGTAGGTGTACAAGAAGCAATCCCTAAGGCTAAAAGGGTTGCGTAGGCAAAGTTGTAGAGTTTCGTGTTCATGAGAAAAATTAAGTTTGGTCGGCCAAAAGTACTATGGTTGACGTTTATATCATTATATCAAGTTGAAATTTGATTAAAATTATCGAAAATATATTTAATGTTAATTTTTTCATCTGTGATATAGATATATCACCAAATATGATTCTGGCTTAGGGTTATTGCGATATAGTATTAATACTATAAATATTCGAAGAAAGGGGACGTGGTTGGTACCTCTGGTGAGGGAACTAAAAGTGGGATATTTCCAGAAATCTGGACAAAGAAGTAGACCCTGGCTCGATTTCAGAGTCAACATAAAGTAGTCACCACCACACGGAGCGCTAGAGGTGATTAGAGTAATTAGGAGGCACTCTACCTTTCGGGAGATCATTTGCCGTTGTCACGAGGGGGATGATGGACCTTGGGGTTTCCTTGCCAGCCTACCCTCTTAAAAATTGAATTTGGGTGAAATGAATGGCTGCGTGCAGAGCCTCAGCCAAGGTAGGTTTACCTATGAGTGCAGGCTTGGCTTTAGTTTCATTGGAAACTCAGCCCGGCACCCCCGCTGCCCATTCCAACCATGCCAGGCAACTGCTATGAGCTCTCTGTCTGAACCTGATTTAAACTGAGAACCTTGGAACCCCGTAGCGGTGATGAGACTATTGCAGCGCCAGTGGTCTGACGACTTCGAGTCGTCTGACCACTAAGAACTCCCCCCCTTCATTTGTGTGACGCGCTCATCCAAGTCCCAGGAAGGGACGTCAGACAGTTGCCCCGAAGGTGACTTCGGGGAATAAATAGCCGAACAGTCCATCCAGTCCTTGGAGAGGACGACACTCCAGTCCCTTGTCTCACCATGAGCAGCTAAACCTGCTTAGGGTATAGAATTACCCCAAAACTGAAAGCTTTCCCATGAAAGGGTTCCAAGCCTAGTAGGCTAGTAGCCGAGAGCTAAAGGTGATTCATCTTAGACTATATCTAAGGGCTTTTGGAGGAAAGGATATAAAAAAGAAACCACCCTGATGCAAAGCTTCAGGGCGGTCTCACCACAACAACCTAATATAGAACTAATGAAAGCTTTAATGCTTCAAATGACGTTTTCCCAAATGTGATCTCAGTTCTCTTCCTCCACTTTTATGGGAGCGTTGAGTGTTATGATCATCAGGTCTCCCTATTTGAACAGGTTATCTTGTTTGTGTTATGTGCCTTTTGGATGCTTACTCCACAGGAAGGTTTAATGACGCAGGAATAATTTGTGAGATTTTTTGACTGCTTGTAAGGCATAAAAAAACCACTCCCCGTCAAAGACGAAGAGTGGAATGGTATAATCTATTTGAACCAGGTTGTTATGCCCCAGTCCACACTACTTATTATGGGCATTATTGAAGGGTGAGGGTGACCCTGGCCCAATGAGCCAGGGCTCCCGAACTAAACAACTGTGGAAAACTAATAGCTTAATTAGACTCAGAGGTAATAGTTACCCGAATGAAATCAGCAACATCAGGATAAGTAAACCCATCGTTTACTATCTCTACATTGCCACCTTCGTCCGGCCCGGTGTTGGCTCCAGACTGCCTGGGAGCCTGGTTATCCCCTGCACCGGGAAATTCGTTCACTTCCGTACCGGCATCCCACAAGCTTATGCTGCTTGTCAAGTCGCCACTTACGGGTATCCCGTTGGCAAACAACGAGAGGCCACCTTCACCAAATCCGTAAAACAGATCATTGGTTTGGATAAGCATAGAAGCCAGGCTCAACGCGGAACCCTCTTCTGCCTCAAAGAAGAAACTGTAGCTCTCGCCAGGCCCTATGGGCGCAGCAGCCGAAGCTCCTACAGGCATATTGAAAATACCACTAGCGGAAACGCTCATTTTAGAGCTCAAGGCCGTATTCAGTGCATCAGGAGAACCATCCTCCGCTACCGCTTCCAATCCTTCTCCCAAGTCAGGACTGTTGGCAGAATATAGCGGCATGCTCCCTTCGGTATGTACAGCATATATTCCCGGAGCGAAAGGCGACGTATAGCCAGCATCAGCCGCCAAATTATCCCCTAAACCAGCTACGGCCCCATCTTCGGCAAGCCCTTCCAGCCCCAGACCAGTGTCCGCTATCCCTGCCTTGTACAACGGGGTTTGGTTAGCTCCATGGATCACAAATACTCCCGGAGCCAACGGAGTTTCGTTGTCTCCGGTAGAGACGTTATTCAAGGTTACCGTAAAGGAATTGTTATCACCAGGAGTAATCATCAGTTGGATCACCTCCTCATCTGCCGGATAGGTAAAGCCATCGTCTACCAGCTGCACCACGCCATTTTCCTCTTCTCCGGTGTCGGCACCGCCTTGCCGGGGAGGTTGATTGGCACCTACAAAAGGGGCTTCATTTACCTCAGTCCCTGCGTCCCACAGATCTACATCCCCCGTCATGTCACCACTGATGGGGTCACCATTGGTGTCGTACAAAGGAATTCCTCCTTCGCCCACGGCATAGAACAAGTCATTGGACTGCACAAACATGGTAGCAAAGGATAAATAGGAGCCTTTGCCTGCATGGAAGGTAAAGGAAAAGGATCCGCCAGGTCCTGCGGCCCCTGCAGCCGTGGCTCCTACCGGGGTATCGAAAACACCCGAGGTAATGAAGGACTTTGCCGTGCTTACATTCTCAAGGGTTACGGTGAAAGTAGCCGAAGCAGCGGGTTCCAAGGTTTCAGGATCACAACTGAGGGTGCCTAAAGACAGGGTAGATAACACACAAACACCTGCAACGGATGATCTCATTTCTATGGTCCTTTGTTTTACACCTGCGAAACCAAAACCATAGAAATGAG
>JBCBHI010000828.1:0-2900 GCA_038525885.1 Bacteroidota bacterium | reverse complement strand
CACCTATTCCGGGGAAAGGTATCAAAATTGTCAGTAAGGGTAAATAGGATATTCGGAACAATCATGACTTAGTACTGGATGATGTACGTCGGTTCACTACTCCCCTGCTACAGTGCATGTTTTGGGCTGTTGGCTTAGCCTGGGGCAAAGGTGGATTTTCAAGTTGAGAACAACGAGGAAAAGCCCATTAGACTATTCAAGGTGCAGACGATACCACTTTTTCGATCCATAGCCTAGCCGTGGATACTCTTGCAAAAGCCATGAGAGATCCATATTTAATTTGTCTGTTTAAGGCTCCAGAAACTATTCCCACCAATTGGCACGTATCAGTATCACAAAAAAATACTCCCCCACCGCTATCTCCTTTAGAACCACCAATTTCCAAAGGAAGTGGAACCGGCGAGCCCAGTAAATTCAAGGTATCCGATTGCGGGTTATCAAAGTCACACACTAGCACATTTGCACTTAAATCAATACCATTGATTTCCCCTCCCACCAGATCTATCGTATTCTGGCCTCCCAAGCGCTCTTGTGAGCGTGGCGAGTTCAAACCAGCTAACCCATCGCCCGCATAGCCGTATCCAATCTTGGTAATGATCATCCCTTCTTCCGCTTCTCCCTGGTACAAAACTGCTGGCCGTACTCCCTTTACATTCCTATCAAGTTTGATGAGGGCAAGGTCCACTCCGTCCCACTGTGCCGGCCGGTCATCAGGTAAAAGATCAAGTGTTGGATGTCTGAAGATCTTTTGGGTTCGGTAATATTCGCCCCCAAAAAACCAAACGGAAGAGTCTTCCACAAAGTGCGAAGCAGTGAGTACCCAATCCTTAGCTATTAAAACGCCAACCGCATAATCTTCACTCTCTTCGGAACTTGCATATCGTCCTACACAATCAAATTGAGGTTGGCTCGCAATTTTTCTATACTCGGAGATATCGGTATCGTGCCGGATCAGTAGCCGAGGGGTAGGATTATCGCGGATAATTCCTGCCAAACTTACGATCAAGGGTAAAAGAAGAGCCAAACCAAGCCCCCCCATTAAAAAAAGAGGTGCTTTGAGTAATCGGAATCTAGGGTGACCTTTCTGCAAGGCATAGACCTGAATAACCTGATCTACAAATTGATCCGATGGTTCCTGAAGATCCATCTTTTTCAACAAATCACTTAGATGATCATCATGAGCATCGTCCGAAGAATTATCGTCTATTTTCATAATAAGTTATCCATTTCACTTTTCAACAAGGAAGAGAGCACGTCTCTCAATCTCAGTCTGGCCCGGTGCAGTTTGACTTTTATCGTGGAGGGGTTGGCTCCCGTTATTTCGGACACCTCAGCAATTGATAGTTCGCAGGTATAATACAGGGTTATTAATAACCTTTCTGTTTCATCCAGCCTATTTATAGCCATGCTCAGGTATTTTTTCTGGTCCTCCGTCTTGAGTTTTTCAAGGCCACTGTCATTATGTTCTGGTATGGGTAATAATTGCTCATCTGAATGACCTTTCATAGAGATAAAAATCTTCTTATCCCCTCGGATACTGGTAAGCGCGGTGTTATAAATAATCTTATACAACCACGTCGAAAACTTACCCGTCCTTTTGAATGATCTTAAGGCTTTGAAAGCTTTGATAAAGCCATCCTGAACAATTTCCTCTGCATCTTCCCGGTTTTTGACAATTCTCAAGGCAATGGTAAATGCAAAAGACTTGTGCTTCTCCAACAGCTGGCGTAAGGCTACTTCATCACCTTTTACTGCTCGGTCAATGATTGCCCCCTCTGAAATCTCGTGTTGATTCATTCAATTCAGAGGGAGATTATTGTTGTTCTCTATTGAGGCGTCTGATGATGAAAAAGGATATAAGCATACCGATACCCATAAAAGTTGGCACCAACGACAAATAGGCTTGTGGGTAGTTTCTATACCCTTTTGGGTTGAAATTCTGAAGCAGATATTTCTCAAAAAAGAATCCACTTAGGATACCCATCGAGAATCCGATGAAGATGATCCCAAAGGCAAGCAAGAAGTTATTCTGCCTTCGGATGGCCTTTTTGAAAAACTCCAGATCAAGCCCGGATTCAATGAGGGCAAGCCGTTCCTTGTTCCGATAGGTATAGTAGGTATAGGCTATTCCAAAAACGGTTAGGCATATAGCCACAATCAAAAAATAAGAATACATAGGTCTCGGGGTTTGTTTGCTGGGTGAGACTACAAATTCTCAAAACCGGTTTCAAATTCCAGAGATTATTTCACAATCGATGGCTGGATGTGATTGTTGAGGGCTATCGGCTAGGTCTGGGATACAGGTGTGATTTCAAGTTGGTAACAACGAGGAAAAGCCCCTTCTAGCTATAAAAGGGGCTCTTTCATTGCGCAATATGAAATCGATCGCAAGTGAAATTGCGGCCGATCGACCGGACTTATCTCGGCCGCAACGCCTCTATTATCCGGGCATCTACCCAGTAGAGGTCGGTATTGTCGTTGTTCTCGTCCATACCCCGGTTGAAGAGGATAAAGCGGCCATCTGGCGTCACGCTGGCAACGGCATCCCAGTAAGGGGAGTTCACACCGGGCCCCATGTTGATGGCGGGGCCCCAGGTACCGTCTGCTTGCCGAAAGCTGATGTACAAGTCAGAGTCTCCGTAGCCGCCTGCCCGCTTACTATCCCAAATGAGGTAGCTCTCGTCGGGAGCAATGAAGGGATGGGCCGTATAGGTGCCAGAGTTGATCTCGGGGCCCATCAACACGGGTTCCTCACGCTCGCCATCCACGATCCTGGAGATGCGAATGACATCGTTGTTTCGGGCATCATCGAACACGTAAGTCCCTTGGGCGGAGGCCGTCAGGCGCATAACTCCCCAGTCCTCTCGGTCCAATAGGGGCCCCAGGCTCCTCCGTTCGGA
>JBCBHI010000827.1:0-2905 GCA_038525885.1 Bacteroidota bacterium | reverse complement strand
GTACCAGAACGCAAAAACGGAGTCCGCGCTCCCTCTATGATGACAACCTTGTTCATTCAATTGACGATTTTAAATTGACGATTGACGAAGCGTAACGGCCTTCTCCTTGCCAATCGATGGG
This sequence comes from Bacteroidota bacterium, assembly GCA_038525885.1. Lineage (GTDB taxonomy): Bacteria > Bacteroidota > Bacteroidia > Cytophagales > Cyclobacteriaceae > DMST01. Next base: position 2,784 of record JBCBHI010000827.1, on the reverse strand, counting down.
CATTAAGTTAATACTTCTTCAACTTCCATTCCGAGGTAAGAATCCACTTGACGAAGATTTGTCAATCGTAATTCGTCCCTCGTCAATATTACAGGGGATACCCCTCTTCCTTAATGGCGGCATTAGCCACAACACGGCGTAGGTCTTTGGGGTTCAGCAGGCCGCGTTTGAGCATCTTGTTGATCGCCCGGCGGACAAACTTTTCGCCTACGCCACCGGTATAGCTATCTATGACCTCTATGGCCCGTCTACGGGTATTTTCTACCGCCTCATAGATAAACAGCTGGGTGGCAGCTTCAGCAACCTTTAGTCGGTTGGCATCCGCGTTACCTTTCATCTTCTGGAAGCGCAACCATACACTTTCCGCCATAAAGGCATCGCTTAAGACATCAGCCAGCAACAGTACAATCTCCTGCTCCTCCACCAACTTTTTGCCCAGGGCTTTGCCTGAAGAAGAAAACAGGTACAAGAACGTGTTCTTGAGAGCTTGTACACTGTGCTCCTCCCAAGCCCCTCCGGGCGCAGGAGTACCGCTTAGGAAGGATTTGCGAATAAAACCGGGTATGGTCTTGCCCGCGGATTTCAAGTTAAGCTCTTTGGTTTGCAAAGCGCGCTTACCCAGCTCACCCACCGCCAGCATGCGGTTGATCTCGTTGGTGCCCTCGTATATTTTCAAGATCCGCGAGTCCCGGTAGGCCATCTCCATACCAGTTTCGATGGCGTAGCCCATACCTCCGTAGATCTGGATCCCCTCATCCGCTGCGCGGCAAACTAGTTCAGCCCCGCGCACCTTGAGTAAGGACGCCTCAATGGCAAACTCTCGGGTACTTTCTCGCTTGGCCTCTCCCGGAGACATTCCGCCATCCTTCTTTGCCTGGCAGTACTCATCAAGCACGTGGGCAATCCGGTACGAGGCTGCCTCCAAGGCAAAAGTCTCCGTCACCACGCTCCCTATTTTGTGCTTTATCGCTCCATAGTCGCTGATCGGCTGACCGAATTGCTTGCGCTGGTTCGCATATTCTATAGCCGAGGCCATGGCAAATTTAGCACCACCCATACCGCCTGCTCCGGCCTTCACCCGCCCGGTATTCAGGATGTTCAGGGCCATCTTAAAACCTCCACCTCGCTCCCCTAGCAGGTTCTCCATGGGCACCTTACAGTTATCAAAATATATCTGCACCGTGCTAGAGCTCTTTATCCCCATCTTGTGCTCTTCCTTCCCTACGGTAAACCCTTCGTAGTCTCGTTCTACTATAAAAGCCGAGAGGTTTTCGTCCTCATCTATCTTGGCAAACACCACGTAGACATCCGCAAAGCCACCGTTGGTGATCCAGATTTTCTGTCCCGTAAGCAAGTAATGCTTTCCGTCTTCTGAGAGTGTGGCCGACGTCTGGCCCGAGTTAGCATCCGAACCCGCATTGGGTTCCGTAAGAGCGTATGCCGCCACGTACTCGGCCGTCGCTATTTTAGGCAGATATTTCTGCTTCTGCTCATCCGTACCGTAATACACTATGGGCAAGCTGCCTATGGAAGTATGCGCTCCCAGCGTAGTAGCAAAACTATAACCCGCGGCTGTAGTCTCAGCAAAAAGGCTATTGGTCACAAAATCGAGGTCCATGCCCCCGTACTCTTCAGGTACAGCCACACTACACAAGCCTAGCTCACCTGCCTTTTTCAAGGTTTGGAGTACAATCTCCTTTTCATCAGGATTGGTGACATAGAGTTCGCGACCGCGTTCAAAGAATGGCTTTTGGATTTCGGCCTCGCAAAAATCCAGAATCATCTGGCGAATGCTCTTCTGCTCTTCAGAGAATTCATCGGCCGTGAAGATGTCTTGGGCAGCCGTGGCAGTAATCAAAAAATCACCGCCTTGGCGGGTGGAGTTGGTGGATGGTGCGCTCATAATTTACTCGTCATGCATACTACTTGCGAATGTAATATTCTGCGAAGCAGGATGGTAGTCCATGTGAGTAAATTCAGGGAATTTTTGAGATAAATCCCCTGTTTTATCAACCTTTTAGATCAGCAGGGCAAACTAATTTCAAGCTTTGCCGCTTCGCTTTTCTCGTTGAATCTGGTCATCTACCTGTATGGCCTCGAACAGATACGCCCGCAGGAGATCCTCGTCTATTTCCTGCGGGTTGAAAAAGGTCTTGGTGGCTACCTGTTTGCGGTTTCCTTTTTCCAGGTACCCGATCTCATCCTGAATTCGGTATCCCTCACAGAAGCCCATCCGTACGCCATTCAGTTTTACCTTACCCCAGGGAACACTAGAAGGCCAAATAAAGAAAATCCTACGGTGGCGGGTGAAGAAGGGAACATTGTAAGACAACTTCTCCCGGCCATCGGGCAAACAATCCCATACCAGGATGCGCAGCTTGTCCACAATCTTTCGTTCATGATCGGGCAGGTATTCCAAAAAATCCTCGATCGATTGAAATTTGACCGGCAGGAGCTTACTCATAAGGAGACCATTTAGAACCGTCCTGATCACCAAATGTAAATCATTAGGCTATAACATCCCCACACGCCCTTGTTGGTGTTTTAGCGAAGCGACACCAACAAGTTTGAACCTCATCGTTGTCAAGCCCTGACTTCCGGGATTTGAGCACACCACCCCTTTGCCCTGATTGGTGTTTTAGCAAAGCGACACCAACAAGTTTGATACCTCATCGCTTCCGAGGCCTGACTTTAGAGTTTTGAGCACAACATCCCCACACGCCCTTGTTGGTGTTTTAGCGAAGCGACACCAACAAGTTTGAACCTCATCGTTGTCAAGCCCTG
>JBCBHI010000826.1:0-2907 GCA_038525885.1 Bacteroidota bacterium | reverse complement strand
AAGCGCCACGAATGCGATGATCAGTTTTTTCATACGTTGAGGATTAGGCTAACAAACAATCATAATGAACATGCCAAATGTAGTAAAAGCAGCGCAGTACAGTGTGTTTGTATACTGGTTTTCACTCCAAGAATGGCATCTTTCGCAGCGAATTAAAAGCTTTAGTCGGTGATCAGGCCAAAATGTTTTTCTCTCGCCACTAACTGGCTATTTTGCTACCCGCTTACACCGCTTCTACTTTGAGTGTAGATAGAATTTACTTGAAGTAACCTACCTAACAACCACCTATGCAAAAACACGAATGGCGAGAAAAGAAAACTGTACTGCGGTTTAAAGTAGGTCAAGAATAACAAAGATGGGGGTAATATTATGGGGTGCATTCATCGAAAAAGGTAGTTCTTCCGAAGAGGAGATCTTGGAATCTTTGGGCTACCATACGGTTGAAGTACATCCCGAAGCCTTAGGGTTTGAATCTGCAGTGCGCCATATCTTAAGAAAACCAATCACCGCAACTCCCAAGGAAATTTTTACCACAACCACCTCCGAGAACTATCTGATACTAGTAGACTACCCTCACTCCAAAATCAGTCCTAGCAAAGACGAGGAACAAACGCAGGCCCTGCGATTACCACAGCTCAAGCTGTATAAATTTGTGTACGATAATAATATCAATGATATCGGCTTTGCTTTTCTAGCCAAGGGTAAACTGCAACGGTACTTATATCGCTCTGGAAATTGGAGTGCAATCGAATATGGCCGGCAGTTGGAATTGGAGCCCGAAACGAAAGTAACTTACCCGGCAAAGAATCTCTTTGGTGAGTGGGATGATATACTCGTCGAACCGCACGCACCCTTCAAAGTACTAGAAGAAACGATTAGCCATATGCTCGAATTGACCACTGGTAAATATTACTCCGCTGAATATTATCACCTGCAAAGTATTAAACTAGATTGTAGAATTATCCGATAGTCCGGAGTCATCTACTGGACCCATCCCAGGCAGAGAGGTAGCGCTAAGCTCACTCGGATCATACTACAATCGACAAGTTGGATTTTGTGAAAAATACGAACTTGGGAATGAAAATGAACTTTCTTTTGTTAGCACCCTGAGGAACAACTTAGCAGCTCATGCTTTTCACCCACACGCCCTTACTAGACCCTATGGAGGAATTTTACCTCCTGCCCCGCGATCGCCAACGCTTTGATACTTACCTGGAAATGATGCTGGGGGCTGATCGTGCTGATATTGTTTTGCCCATTGCCTCCTTCAACCCGATGGGTAAAGAATTGGTGTTGAGTAAAATCCAAGAGCTTAAGCAGGTGGACGCAGAAGGTATAGTCCAAACTACCGTGGAAAGCGTCAATGCAAAGCTTGAGCAGATGGCTGGCACTGGAGTCAGTGTAGCGCTAAACTTAGTGGATGATGTGGGCGGCGCTTGGTCCAATCGATACACTACGGACTATACCGGCAAGTTTGATTTTGGAGGGACTTTCAAACGTCATTTCTGTCTTCCTTATTTCTGGACCAGTGAGACTTACACAGAAGAATTAATCCGCCGTCGCTGTTTGGAGTATATCTACCGCTTCGTTTATTGGCAAGAGGCAGGTAAGCCTGAAACCTTAGAGGATCATTTGCACCAGGAAGTGTCCGTCCAAACTCAAGTACAGCAGCATGGACTTTATTCCGAAACTCCTATAAATCCTGTAATGGATAAGCTTGCTAAGACCAATGCTGAGAATGACAATTACAATTTCATATTCAACTTCTTTTACGGCGATGCGGCTTGTGAGGTGCTCAACTACCCAACTCATGGCGTTGCAGAAGAAGAGGCAGGGTTTCAGTACGCCGCTGCGCTAGCAATGCAATCTAGTCGGTAGGTCTAGAATTTATTGTTTGCTCTAGTCTGTTGATTATTGGTATTAGTCTAGTAATACTGGAGAATACTACAAGAAACAAGAGATTGAGTCATACGCTAATAACTACCTATCTATGACCATCCAAAATCTACTTGACCGAAAGCTTTTCGTTGTCCTGGGAGTGGCCCTGCTTGTAGGACTGCATATTCTTTGGGAGCATACTCACGGCGGAGTAACCGTCCACTATCCCTTAGCGGATGAGACGATGCCTCCCCTTTCCAATTGGTGGGGCTTACTCACGGTTCCCTTACTCACCTTATTAGTTTTGACGCTGATCCAGCGCAGAATCAAGTATCAGGAAGATGCTCCAGAAAATTCTAGCAAAGCTATCTTTAGAAACTTTCTGGGAGCTTTACTATTTGGAGCCATAGCTGGTACGCTTTGGGAAGTTGGAGCAGCGGAAATTCTACAGTTCTTTATCCTACTACCGCTGCTCTTGTCGTTGTTTATTCCGGTACATCGGGTGGAGCATTGGTTAGGCTTTGTGCTAGGTATGACCTACACTTTTGGAGGTGTGCTACCCATTGCCATTGGCCTGGTACTGCTATTGATGAGTTTTGTGGTTCACCGAGGTATTAGAGGCGGAACCTTATGGTTTTGGGCCAAGCTTAGCCGCTAGAGACGCATTGTAATACGTCTCCACTACGGAGTATTTTAAAACAATCCACCTATGAAAAAATTCCTACGCATCACCCTCATTGCCCTTGTGGCCCTTGCCGGTATTCTTTACGCTTATCGTACGTACGTCAATTACCAGGAGGAAAAAGCGCACCAGGCCTGGGTCGCCACACTGGAGCATACCGCTTCCCCCAATGTCCACATCTGGCCAGATACAGTACTCGTTGATTATCTGGATGAAAAACGGACACTAGCCCTGTATTTACCGGAGGGCTACGCAACGGATTCTATCGATTATCCGGTGATTTACTTTTTTGATCGTACAAAGACTGTCCGTCTAAAAAGTAAATCACCGGATAATCGATAGAATCC
>JBCBHI010000825.1:0-2912 GCA_038525885.1 Bacteroidota bacterium | reverse complement strand
TGGCCAGGGCCAACAGGACTATACGTACGCGTATGGTTTCAAAACGGCAGGCCCAGTAGGCTTCTATAACCCTGAGGTGGCGGCTGAGAAACAAGGCGAATGGGACGGTCTGACGCAGTACATAGACTACCAGCGTTCCTACCCCAATGCGGATGGTAATTTACTGAATGCCAAGCCCTTGTTCTACGGATCGGACGACCGTAACAACGAGATCCAGCTGTACTTCACCCAGCCGTACGTGTACCATATGCTACAGGATTGGCCCCTGTACCAGCAGCATGACCCGCTCTCGGGCAAGCTACAGGTGGTGGTGAAAGACCCTACGGAAGACGTCACCCTGCCGAACCCATTGCCTCCGGGAGTAACCAATACGGAGATCCCTTCGGCGGTAGGTTTTTGGGAAAGCGATACCGATCCCCGGATACCGGAATCCCTCCGGGCATTGCGCAACTTTGTGAAGGCCCAAGAAGCCAACCCACATATCAGCTGTGTGGTCACCGGCGGCGAGCCTATCCAGCCCAAGAGCTTCGTGCAACGGGTGGAACTGAGTCACCTCAAGCCCAGGAAGATGTACACGGCCCTGATCAACAATGTGTTTGAGGGGCAAACCAAGGAAGTTCATTCCTTTACCTTCCAAACCTCTCGTTATCAGAACTTTGCGGAGCAGGTGCACTCATACCGCCTGAGTGATACGGAAAAGGCCGTATTCCCCTTAGCCCTGGAGGGCAATGCGGATGTGGCCACCGCTCAGAGCCTTGTAGCGGGCACGCCCAATGCTACGGCTCAGGCGATGGAGACCCAGTATGTAGATCCCTTTGACCGGGTACTGGAAGGAGCACTCAACCTAAAGGCCCTGCCTCCGCTCCGGCAGCCACCACGGAGTTCAATGTGCTCACCATGCCGGACGGCGAAGGGGTGGGTATCCTGGTAAGAAACCCGGAGCCTTTCAACGACCCGAAAATGCCCCTGGAGGATGTGGCTGGCACGCTAGGCATCCTGAAAGGAAGCGCGCTAGACCAGGATTACGAGGTGCTGTACTCCAAGGACTATGCACAAGCACTCCTCTGGCCCAAACCTGGGGTTGCGCTGCCGAGTACTCCGGTAGCCTTCCAGTTCCAATACAAACGCTGGAACGGTAGTACCTGGGAAATACAGTCCACCGAAAATTCGGATCTCATTTCCTTGTAAAAATCAAGGAAGCTCCCTGTGGGGGCCTTCCTTTCCTCTCATCCATACTATCCAATTTTATGTTGATATCGAATCAAAATACCCTCTCTATATCTACGGCTGCACGCTTGCAGTCCTCTCATCTTCATCTCCAGGCTGCGGGCTCTACGGGTGCCGATGGCAGCGCCCAAGGCATCCATTTGCGCTGGGCCCTGCAACAGCAGCTAGGTGACCAGCACTTGCCCAAGGGTGACTCGTGGAGTAATCTCAATCAGTTTCAGGCGAACACGGAGGCATCCCTAACCGAAGGCAGTACCCCATCGGGCTTCAACAAAACGGACGACTGGGTACGGGTGTACCGCTTTCCCTATCAAGGTACCTTTGTAAAAGCCACCCTCAGTGTGGCGCCCAGCCAAGTGGATCATACCCAGCGGCTATGGGAGTACACCGAGCGTGGGGATTTTCAGCTGCGCTTCCTGGACCCCGAAGCCTATGCCGGGGCGCTGAGAGACTTTGACCCCCTGCAAAACCCAAGCGGTTTTCTCACGGCCTACGGCCCCTCCCCTATGGAGCTTACCTCAGCGTCCGGGCTGTTCTTTGAGGCAAAATTCGACACGGGAAACCCAGGAGTCACGGCGGAGCTGAAAACCGAGATCCTGAGTGACGGCCTGGTGGGCGAACCTGCCATTACAGCCCGCAAGACCTTCAGCGGTGCCGCTGCTGGCAGTGCCATTCTTTCGGCAGAAAACGGACTGCGGGTGCGGTTTTCCGCCACCAACTGCCAGGTGCAGGCCATCAGTTTTGCCCTGTATGAAGTCAACTTGCAAAATGCCATTGCCAACAACCAAGTGGAGTTTGTAGGAAAATATGCCCTGAGTCTGGATACCCAAACAGTGTATGAGGCCCTGGAACCCGGCCCTAATGTGGTGCACGGCAAATGGCCGCGCTTCAACGACGAAAGCTTTGTAAATGTAAACAACTACAAGGATCGCTGGGACGGAACTCCGGCGGATGGCGAAGCGAACTTGCAGCAAACGGTACAGCGCTACCTCAACCTGAGCCACAGCGGCGGTAACCCCCTGGCGGTGGATACGCTCACCTACACGGAGGACGGCGAGCAGCAGCAGTATGAGATTTCCTACTTGGACTTAATTCAGGTAGCCTCTTTTGACTTCCATATTGCCCGGATGCTTGGCCTGGGTACCCTGGACCTTGGTTTTGCCACCCCAAGTGGCCGGTATATCTATGTGGCAGAGTACATTACCGAAGCCGATCTGGGCGAGGGCGAAGGCGCACAAACGGTACAGCATTTATCGCTTTCCCTACCCACTGGGTTGAGCGACGAACGCCTGCCCCTGCCCATCGCGCTGCAAGAACCCCTGAAAGGGCTTCGGGGTCCTTCTGGTCAGGGTAGCCCACTTACCGATGCGGAAGGGTATTCGCTCGACGGGAAAGTCGGGGCTATTACCCTACTTACGGAGCCCCTACCGGAGTATGACGACACGGCATTTTACGAAAGCAATACCGAGTATGCTTTTAGCGACTTTACCTTCCCGGCCTACGTAGGGCTAGAATACAAGAAGCAGGACGAGCCCGGCTGGCGCAAGCTCGAACTCTCCAACCATCCTGAATACCAAAGTGCGGTACCCGCCGGACAAACTGCCCATAATGAACCTGCCCCTATGTAGGCCGGGAAGGTAAAGTCGCTAAAAGCATACTCGGTATTGCTTTCGTAAAATGCCGTG
>JBCBHI010000824.1:0-2913 GCA_038525885.1 Bacteroidota bacterium | reverse complement strand
GTTGGTGATGCCGATATGCCGGATTTTCCCGGCTTGCTGAAGCTTCTTGAGGTGCAATGCAGTTTCCACGTACTGGGGGAACTGATAGTCCCACCAGTGGAACTGTACTAGGTCTAGCCGTTCTACGCCTAGCCGCTGCAAGGAGCGGTCTATGGTCCGTTCTGTTTCCTGCTTGGTAAGGGTGGCCAGGACATCATAATCCGGCACATACTTGGTATGCACCTGCACTTGAGGCAGTTCCCCATCCCGCATGTGTGGCTGGTACTGCTTCAGAAACTGCCCGATCAGCTCCTCTACCCCGGTGTAAATATCCGCACAGTCGAACGTGGTGATGCCCGCCTGCACGAAGCTATACATATCTGCCAAGGCCTGATCGGCGGCAATCTTTCCGTGGCCTCCGGCCAAATGCCACCCGCCTTTGATCACTTGAGAGATAGAATACTCCGGAGTAAGTTGGAAACGGGGAACGGCCATTGGTTAGTGGTATGCTTAGGTCTTTTGAGTAGCATAGCAACCTACGAAAATTCTCTGCTTTTTCTGGGCTTATCGTGAGGGAGAAAGCGCCTCTCAAATGGAGGGGCCTGGAAATTTGGGATGGTGTAATTTTACCATCAAATACGGAACGAGGCGCAAAGAGTACAGAGAGAGTTAATTCAATTCTTAATCAAACACGACCTTAATACCGCTTACCTGGACATTCAATTATCCTAAGTTCGCCAACGCGCCATAGCACCTTTTTCCAACCCAATTCGTTATCTTAGGTGATGGCAAATTTTTCTCAAGGACCTACCCTTCATTTAGCTGATCTTCAAAAGGTTGTAGAACAAATGCCTACCGAGCAACAGCGGGAGGTTTTGAGATTAGTTGAAGAGTTGATGGAAGGTGGCAAAGAACCTGCTTCTGATATCAGACAAGCTCAAGTTAATCTGGCTGAGGAAAGAATTAACCGAGCCATAGCCAACCCCGCAACCATAACCAATGCACAAGCCTGGCTAACTGCTGAAAAAGAGAAACGTGGTTGGTGAGTATTCCGTAGGTCTTACCCCAGAGGCGCAAAAAGACATTGACCTTCTACTTTGTCAATATGATGTTCGTGATCCAAGAGCAGGGAAACGGCTAATTGAAAGATTAACCAGAGCATTTGAGCAATTGGCATCATACCCTGAAAGTGCGCCAATTGAACAGGGTGAAGTGAGAAGGTTACTATTAAATCCCTTACCCTTTGCTCTATATTATGCTATCCAACATTCCCAAAAAGAGGTGCTGATTGGAGCGATGATCCATGTCCATCAACACCCTGATACCTGGAAAGAACGATTCCTCTAAGAAGAGATTGGGGTAAGGAAAGCTCGTTCCGAGTGGTAGGTGCCGGTCCTACCGGACCTAAAACACCAACCACGGCAAGTTACGTGTATGCTGTAGTTGGCCGAAAATCAACTACATGGGGGAAACGGGTCAGACGGGGGCGCCTAGTCGGGTATCTTCACCATGCAGATACCCGTCTGACCCGTGAAAACCCTATTACCTCCGCCCATTCCTTGCCCTACTCTCCCATTCCATATACTTGATAAACTTACGGGGGACCTCGGTGGTGATGGTCAGTGGCTCCTCGGTAATCGGGTGGTGAAAAGAGACTTCATCTGCACAAAGCATGAGTCCTTTACCCGCAAGCACTTCCATCTCACCAGAATACTGCTTGTCACCCACTATGGGGCAACCCAAGTGCGCCATATGAATGCGCAGTTGGTGCGTGCGTCCTGTTACAGGGTAAAGTTTCACCAGACTAAGGCTCCCGTAGGTAGCAGAAGGCACCGTTTCCACCACCTCGTAGCGTGAAGTGGAAGGCTTACGGTCAATGGGTTCGTTCACCTCTCCTTGGGCTTGGGGTAGCTCCCCTATCACCACCGCCTGGTAACGCTTGTTCACCTCCTTCTGCTGAAACCGCTGGCCCATGATGACTTGCGCCCGGTTGGTTTTGGCGATCAGGACCAGGCCGGTGGTGGGTGCATCCAACCTGTGCAGCGGCATGAGGTATTCCAGGGCGTCCGTCTCACGGGTGGGGGCCAGATTCTTGGGCAGGGCATTCTCCAAGGTTTTTAGCTGCACTCCGTTCACCGGAATACCGCCGGGTTTGTGCACCGCCGCTATGTGATCGTCCTCATACAGCACGGCTACCTCCAGATCATATACACGCCGGCTAGCTCCTGCTTGGGTTTGAGTCCCTTTTGCAGATAGCCCCTTAAGGCTAATCTCGTCTCCTGCCACCACCCGGGCATCTGGGTGCACTCGCTGGCCATTAACGGTTAACTCTCCGGCAGAGATCGCCTTGCGGGCCTTCGCCTTGGAGGCTAACTCGGGAAAGAGCTGAGGAGCCAGCTTATTGAGAAACTGGGGTTTACCCCGGTGGATATGCTTCTTGGAGGACATGTGGGGCAAAGGTAAACATCCCCTCTCAATCAACACCTACCAGCATTGAGGTACAAAACAACGGCAGCCATATGGCGCTCCTATTATCAACAATCTGGATACCGGAATGAAAAACGAGAACTATTCTGCCGCCTGAAAAATCTCCTCCAAACTGATGGTGAGCTTTGGCAATACCAAGGAGGCAAGCGATTCCTTCCGTACGAATATTTGCGGAAGGGTATATCGTAGCAATTCATTATGTAACCGATGAACCATCACCAGCTCTTTTTCAGGATCTACGATCCAGTACTCTCGCACCCCATGGGTTTGATACAACAGCAATTTCAAGTGCAGGTCCTTATCCGCGGTTCCTGGAGACAAGATCTCAATTACCCAATCTGGCGCTCCCTTGGCTCCTTTTTCGTCCAACTTGGTAGGGTCGCAGATTACAGAAAGATCGGGTTGCACTACTGTATCGGTCTCTTCTACGTTTTGTTGGCTATTGGG
>JBCBHI010000823.1:0-2918 GCA_038525885.1 Bacteroidota bacterium | reverse complement strand
TTTGATTTTGGAACGAGAAGAAGACCTTTTCGATTAATCTATTGGGGGTATTTCTAACCCCACCCTTTTTCAGTAATTTTCAAAAGGAAAAGAAGGACTCTCTATTGGAAGCGCTGGATTTTGACGATCTCTCTTTGCGAGAAAAAATTAAACGTCTGTATGAGGATGGGACCTTCATTGTGAACATTCGGTACTATGGCTACAAGGTAAACTTGTACCTGATATACGGCTTCTATGTAGAGGTTTTTTATAACCATAAGCGGGATGTGATTGAGAAGATTGCCCTGATGGATAAGGATCATTCCCGGCAGAAATTTTATTGCGACCAGATAAAGCTCCCACTCAATTTCTTTTCTGAGTAACACCATTGCAGACAAGGGTACTTGTGTGCTTCTATTCACAATTACCTAGCAACCCTACCTATCTCTCTGTATTCCTCATTCCAGTATTATTATTCTGGGTTTTACTGGTGTAGCCTGGGGATTTTTCCTGAAATCTTGGACTGAAATGTAACCCTGATTCGATGCCTACCGTCTAGGCACATATATCCATAGCGTGCAATACAAAATGAGAGTTGCCAGGTGTGGTAGCTCCACCGAAATGTTCAGGTGTTCAAATCGTGTTATGTCCCGGTCTTACCGGGTTTTTTTATGCCTAAAAAATGTAGCCGATCAAGAGGCCCTTTATGGTAAACTTGAGTTCGGGTTAAGGTTTGGGCGTGCCCCTTCTTCCCTTCGTTACTCAGGGCCTAGCCCTTCGTAGCTTCAGCGAAGAAGGGTCGGGCTGTCGGCACTCGCTCTCCTGGCTTGAGGTAACACTGTTTCGGGCGTCCTCGCCCGGAACCCGGGATGGCTAGAGCCTCCAGGCTCACTTTATACCCAGCCAGGAGGAGCTCAAGCAATGCCTTGCATCCCTCACGCGACAACTCAATTTGGTCAAAACCAGTGCATTGTCTTAGCCCCTTATCCCGAACACAGGTTGTAAGGGTTTGTCAATAAATCTGAGGGCTGGATTACTTACAATGTCTGCCCTTATTTGTGTTTGATTCCCCCAAGATGCTAGTGCAGCGTGACAAAAAAGCTGTTGAGCGTTGGTTGTTTAAGACGGGCTCAACGCCCTTAAACACCAACAACGGCGAGAGCATAAAAAAAGGTAGCCGATCTTGATCAGCTACCTCTTCAAGGAAAAGTTCTTTTCCTATTGCTGCTCAGCCATGGTCTCTGCGTCTTTGTCTAATTCATAGCCTAAATACCTTCCCTTATCCTTGGCGGGAATTCCTTCACTCATCCAAAGCGGCATAGGTTCGTCCTTCAGGTAATGATTGAAAAACTGACCCATACGCATGCTTAGGTCCATGCGGTTGCGCCATTGGCGTAGGTTATGGGGTTCCCCATTGTAGTTGACCATCCAAACGGGTTTGTCGAGCCTGCGCATGGCTACAAACATCTCAATCCCTTGGTACCACGGCACGGCCGTATCCTCATCGTTGTGCATGAGTAGGAGGGGAGTCTCCACCCGATCAGCGAAGAAAACGGGGGAGTTCTCAATGTACATGTCCCGGCGTTCCCAGAGGGTACCCCCAATTCGGCTTTGTGTGCGCTCGTATTGGAACATCCGGCTGAGGCCTGATCCCCAACGGATGCCACCGTAGGCACTAGTCATGTTGGAAACTATTGCACCCGCAGAAGCACAGGCGTACAAATTGGTGCGCGTTACCAGGTAGGCAGTTTGATACCCGCCCCAGCTTTGGCCTTGCAAGCCTATCTTAGCTTCGTCTACATAACCACGATCAATCATGGCTAGGGTACCCGGCACAATACAGTCGTAAGCGCTAGGACCAGGAAGGCCCTCTTTATAGATGATATCCGGTACAAATAGCAGGTAGCCGTTGCTCACTGCCCAAGGGAAGTTGATGGTGCTGGAGCTAGGACGAGGCATGAAATAGTTATGCAGGCTCTCGGCATATTTTTCATAGAAGTACACAATCATGGGGTACTTCTTGGTGGGATCGAAATCCTCCGGCTTGAATAGTAAACCATTAAGGGGTTCGCCACTCAGCGAACGGTAACTCACCAACTCCACATTGCCCCAGGCAATTTCTTCCTGTTGAGGGTTAAGGCTAGAGAGGGGGGATACCTTCTTCAGATCCCAGTCTGCGCCATAGTAGTTCCGGCTTTCCCGGTAGGTAGATTGGGCAAAGAGAACCACTTTAGCTTCTTCCGCTTTTTCTACCCGGCTGTAGCTTCGGTCTCCGTAGGCTAGCTCCTTCACGGCTTGTTTCCTGATGTCCAGGTGGAAAAGGCCTGAGGCCATAGTTTTAGTATTGAAGCCGGTAATGATCTGCAATTCCCTTTTGGGGATGAATCCTTGTTCGTTCCAATACAGGTTATTCATACGGAACCGCATCTGCTGTTTACGACCCAGGACTCCGGTAAGACAAACGGGATCTGTTTTGCCATTTGGGTCTATCTGCCAGATATCATATTTGTCGTAGATGAGGAATGCCTCGTCATTGCTCAGCCAACCTGCACTACCATAACTACCCGGAATCATAGGATGGTCGTCATCCTCATCCCAAATGGGGTAAGGCATTTCCTTAGAAACATTGCGCACCAAATTTTCGGCCACATCATATACCATCCAGTTGCTGTCAGAGACCTCATACCAGTAGTAGTAGTTGCCTTCAGGCGAAACCCGGGCCCGTTCTGAGGCAGCCGTAGCGATACGTTGCCGTTGTCCGTTGGTCAGGTCTATGGTGTAGATGTCTCTACGCCAGTGTCCACTCCAGGAGTAACTGCGCTGATAAGGATTGCTGTCAGTAGCAACCCCCGTGTTGGCGTTATCCAGATTTCCCACGGTTACTTGAGGGAGTTGACACTGGCGTAGAGACATCTACACCATAGACCTGACCAACGGAC
>JBCBHI010000822.1:0-2920 GCA_038525885.1 Bacteroidota bacterium | reverse complement strand
ATCCGATAATTGTACGCTCGCAAATTTCATAAGATCACCGTTAGATAATACAAAGTTATGTCGAGCGATTTTTCATGTATGATTTGTTCGATTAATGGTGATTTGTCTTCGGTGATCTTATGAAATTTGCGAGCGTACAATTATCGGATTCGGACGTAATAGAAATCAAATACAACAAAGTAGAACCTACCCGGGAACAATTTGAAACCTACCTTGATGAAATCCTTGATTTGGTAAAGAAATTCCCGGGCACTGGACAGTTGTACGATGGCACTCACATTAAGCTATTGCCAGCTGAAATGCGCATCCGACACGGAAAATGGATTAAGGAAAATGAGGACTTGTTTATCAGCAACGTAACCGTTTCAGCATTTGTGATACCCAACATGCTAGCCCGAATGGTATTGCGTGGTGTCTTCCTCATACAAAAACCCGTCACTCCTTATACCATAGTATCTTCCCGGGAAGAAGGCCTCGCCTACATCAAGTCCAATGCTCGAATGGCTTCGTAAACCCGCCTTTCGTTTAAGAAATTGTTAATTTTCAAGAAAAAATAAGAAACAGCAACCGTTTGCGTTCTCCTTTTCCATAGATTTACTGTCTTATCAACCCACATCTGTGAATGGAAAGTAGTAGGCGGTTCTCGCTGATTCTTATTCCCATCCTGGCTCTAGGCCTTTTTCTTTTTCGTGCCTGCAAAAACGGCAACAATCTCTCTCAAGAAGATAAAGCGGTACTGATGCAAGAGGCGGATAGCCTCCAGCAAGCCATTGAATCCAACTGGGCCTCGCTGCTGCAAGCAGACGACCAGATGCAATACAATCTGAACAGTCTGGTGCAGGTACTCACTGCTGAGGAAGTAATCTCAGAAAACGAAAGTGACTCCCTTACGGCAGCCGTTCAAGCGCTTGGCCCACTACGGCGAGATATGGAGTCGATGCGTTCGGAGGCAATCACCGCCTACGATGATGCATGGCTTGAGCTATCGGCCAACCTCATGGATCTACCCGGCGAAAGCCCTTCTCCTGCTACTATTGGCATATTGGAGGGCCTCAACGAGTACATCAACAATGACATTTTGGGGCTACGGGTAGCTTACGACCAAACCGCTCGTGCCTACAACCAATGGTATCTTGATCACGGAGATAAACTCAGCGATTCCGCCCTCAGGGCCAAGTATTTGCTGTTTTCCTTAGAATAATTCTTTGAATACTGATAGGGAAGAACTCCCTTTTGCAGTATTAGGTTATGTAGGTAGCGGCATAGTCGCTATCTTTGTCATCTAAGTTTAGTATCTATAACAACGTGAATATGGCTACTCTTTTTGCCTGGTCTCTTGGTGGATGGGAAGTATTGGTTATCGTCTTGGTAATCCTACTGCTCTTTGGTGCAAAACGTATTCCTGAATTGGCTCGTAGTTTGGGCAGCGGAATGCGGGAATTTAAGGACGCTACCAAAGAGGTGCGCGATGAAATTAACCAAGGTGGAGTAAATGTGAACGAAACTCGCAGACCTGCTCCTCAGAATACCAATACCACCGCTGGTAACACTACCAATAGCGGTTCCACTCAAAACTAAGCACATCCGTGCTCAAATATCGGACGTACGCTGAACTCCGCTCAGCTTTGCAGCAAGGTGACACTTCCTGCAAAGCTGTGGTGGAGTTTTTTTTGTCGGCTATCGAAGAACGGGCTTCCTTGAACGCCTACCTGTCTGTATATGCAGAGGAGGCTACAGCTCAGGCAGAACGCATCGATGCTAAAATAGCCGCGGGCACCGCAGGTAAGCTAGCCGGGCTAGTAGTAGGCATCAAAGATGTGCTCTGCTACGCCAAGCACCCGGTACAGGGCGGCAGTCAAATACTAGACGGATTTCATTCCCAGTTTTCTGCCACCGCAGTACAGCGGTTGGTAGAAGAGGACGCCATCATCATTGGGCGTCACAACTGCGATGAGTTTGGCATGGGATCTTCGAACGAAAACTCAGCTTTTGGAGCAGTGAAGAATCCTGTGGATGAAAGCAGAGTTCCTGGAGGATCTTCCGGGGGTTCCGCAGCCGCGGTAGCCGCAGGCCTTTGCCATGTGGCCTTGGGGTCCGACACCGGAGGCAGTGTACGCCAGCCTGCCGCCTTTTGCGGCATTTACGGTCTCAAACCCACCTACTCGCGGGTATCAAGGCATGGTTTGGTAGCCTATGCCTCTTCGTTTGACACCATTGGCGTGTTTGCCCAGGCTGTGGAGGATGTAGCCTTGGTGCTGGAAACCATCGCCGGGGGCGATGAGTGGGACAGCACTGTCTCTCACCAGCCTGTGCCTGCCTATACCGGGCAAATGGCTAGTGGAGACAAGATGACCATTGGGTATCTGAAAGAAACCCTGGAAGCAGAGGGCCTACAAGAGGAGATAAAAGCAGCGCTGAAAAGTAAGCTAAGTGCCCTGGAAAGTGAAGGGCATACTGTAAAGGAGTTAGAATTCCCACTCCTGGAGCATGTACTCCCTATTTATTATCTGCTGACTACCGCCGAGGCCAGTGCAAACCTACAGCGGTTTGATGGGGTACGCTACGGACACCGGAGTGAGGAGACGGCTGACCTAGAGGCCATGTATAAGAACACACGTTCTGAGGGCTTCGGAGCGGAGGTACAGCGCCGGATCATGCTTGGCACCTTCGCTCTGAGCGCCTCATACTACGATGCCTATTACACCAAAGCCCAGAAGGCACGGAGGCTAGTGAGAGACGCTACCCTGGCACTGCTAGCGCAAGTGGATACTATTCTGCTACCCACTACCCCCACTACGGCTTTTCCACTGGGCAGTCACACCCAGAACCCTCTGGAAATGTACTTGGCGGACCTCTTTACGGTGCAGGCATCCGTAGCCGGCATCCCAGCCCTATCAGCACCTTCTGGTCAGGACAACCA
>JBCBHI010000821.1:0-2921 GCA_038525885.1 Bacteroidota bacterium | reverse complement strand
ATTAGCTACTTGCAGTTTGGCAGCATCTCCCGACCGAGGTCCTTCCGCGCCGCGCAGGCCATCGTTCAGGATGACCTTTGGGGATGGATTTCGGTTCGTAGCAGCGACGTTCACTTTTTGTGGTTAGTTCACCAAAACCACCACGCAAAGGAAGTCGCGGAGCGACGACAGATTGTAGGCCCCGGATTCATCCGGGGTACCCGAAAGCCCAAATAATCGGTCGCGCTTTGTGTACCCAAGAGAGAAAAGAAAGCCCGAAAGAGCGACCCATTGCTGTGGCCCTGAACAAGGCAAAAGTCCTGAGGCAGGATGAATACTCGCTACATCATTGATAACAACCTGAATATTAACCGTTTGCAGTTTGGCAGCGTCTCCTGCCCGAGGTCCTTCCGCGCCGCGCAGGCCATCGTTCAGGATGACCTTTGGGGATGGATTTCGGTTCGTAGCAGCGACAGGAAAATAGTTGAAAGCCTAGGTTAATGATGGGCATACCTAGGCTCTCCAACCCTTCTATTCTTGCAGAAAGTAACCTCCTGTGGACCCAGAACCTTGAGAGGAGGCAACGGGTGGAGTTCCCCCTTTTACATGTACTAATTCCACTGTAGAAAGCGGCCGGAAAATCACTGATTCTTTCATGAATAATTCTGTTGAGTATGGTAACTACTATTGTTCCCAAGAACGCCATCCCGACCGGAAGGTTGTAGCGGTTCTTGTATTGGGAAACCAGCAATACACCTCCCGGGCAATTCACCCGAGAGGCCTCTAATCACTCAAGGGTTTATTCAATTAGTATTGATCACCGGAGTGGTGTTTACCTCAGAGCTAAGGACTACCAACAGGTTGCCTACCAGGGTAGCTTTTTGGTCTGCAGAGATATCCACCTTTTCCTCCAAGGCCTGAAGGGCCATTTCTACAATGCCCACCGAACCCTCAACAATTTTCTTTCGGGCCGTAATGATGGCTTGAGCCTGCTGGCGTTGCAGCATCACGGCCGCAATCTCGGGTGCATAGCTGAGGTTAGAGATTCGGGCCTCTTGCACCTCAATACCCGCAATGGATACCCGGTTCCGAATCTCCGTTTCCAGGTCTTCGTTGATCTTTTCTACGCCGGAGCGGAGCGTGATGTGATCGGCGCCCTCCTCCACATCATCATAGGGGTACTTCTGGGCGATGTTGCGCAAGGCAGCCTCGGACTGGATTTTCACGAACCGCTGGTAGGAGTCTTCCCAGTTTTCTTTCTTCACCCCGCTGCTGGGGTCCCGCATCATAGACGCCTCTATATCGAATACCGCCTTATAGGTATCCACGATCTTCCAAACTACTACTGAGCTGATAAGAACGGGGTTGCCCTGTTCGTCATTCACTTTGATGATTTCTGTTTCCAGATTCCGTACCCGCAAGGAGACCCTCTTCTTGCTATAGAAGGGGTTGAGCCAATAGAACCCATCTACGTTTACCGTGCCCTTGTACTTGCCGAAGAAAATAAGTACACGGGTTTGATTGGGCGTAATGGTAAACAAGCCCATGAGCCAAATAAGCCCCACAAGGCACAGCAGGAGGGTAATACCCCCAAAGGGGAACTTGGGCAAAACTAGCAACGATAGCGGTGAGAAGAGGAAAATGAGACCTAAAAACAGGTGCACAAATCCGTTGTTTTTGAGCTTAATTACTTTTTCCATAAAGGGGTGTTTAGAGGTTTGTAATAGTAAGCGATTAGCAACCAAATGGCCGATTTTTTGGTATCTGCACATTTTGATCAACTTACAATATATCAAAACTCAGGAATAATTCAGCGACGCTTGTGTGAATGGCAAGGCGATTTCGCACGGATTCTTTCCAGTGCAAAATGAGCGGACCTAGCCTCTGTGGGTAATAATCTTGCGAAAAATGGGGAACACAGAGTGCACAGAGTAGACTCGGAGAAAACAGAGGTTTTTATAGAATTAGTGGGTCGGGCTGATGGACCGAAGTCACGGGTTTGAAACAGGCAGGCGGCTCGCCACTCCACTGGTAATAACCTGGATATTAGCAGCTTGCAACTTGGCAGCATCTCCCGACCTAGGTTCTTCCGGGCCGCGAAGTCTTCGTAGGAGTGACGATTGTGTATCACGGAAGGTAAATTGCTCACAAATAATCAGTTAGTAGTGGCTACCGAGTTCCTTCACATGCGTTCAGGATGACTGGAGTGGTGTGCGAAAAATTGCCTTCTCCTGTGGCCGATGAACCACTTGGCGAGATGGACTAACCCAGAAACACCACGCAAAGGAAGTCGCGGAGCGACGACAGATTGTAGGCCCCGGATTCATCCGGGGTACCAGTAAGTCCAAATAATCGGTCGCGCTTAGTGAACCCAAGAGGGAAAAGTAAGCCCAAAAGAGCGACCCTCATAAGTAATCCCGAACAAAGGAAAAGCGCTCTGTCAGCGATTAAGGGGAACACGGAGGGCACAAAGTAGACTCGGAGAAAACAGAGGTTTTATAGAATAGGAGTGGTGGGGTAAAGTGCCAAAACTGTAGGCTAGAAGCTGGTTGGCTACTCGCTATGCTTTTGATAATAACTTGAATAATAGCGGCTTGCAACTTGGCAGCATCTCCCGACCTAGGTCCTTCCGCGCCGCGAAGGCCTTTCGTTCAGGATGACCTTTGGGGATGGGTTTCAGTTATTAACAGCGGCGTTCCGCTTTGTGGAATTGGGCCCAAAGTCTTACCGCTCAGGATGACTGGGGTGGTGTGCGAAGGGAGGGAAGTAGGAACCTCCCCCCTATTTCTTTTGGAAGCCTAGTCTCTGGTAATAGGGCTCCAAATCTTTGTGGGCTGCTGATAACAAGAGCCGCCTGACTTCATGACGGGAGGGAATCCTTGGTACTCTCGTTCATGGAAATGGGGCAACACCTCTTTATACCCAAGAGGGAGAAACGTTAC
>JBCBHI010000820.1:0-2923 GCA_038525885.1 Bacteroidota bacterium | reverse complement strand
CATTGACACCTTGACACTCCCGTGTACACCTTGATATTGTCGGTAATTCCGGGGAATTTTGAAGCCAAGGCAAATCCTCTGGATGATCTCATGCCCCAATCCAGAAAAACAGATTTTTTGATAGCACACTTGTGGAAAACACAAACCGCCTGCATCTCCATCACAGAATCGCAACAATAAGGATGAACATGTTAAATAGGTATTTACTCACACTTTTGGGCCTGACAGCGCCCATCTTGACCCATGCACAAACTACCGTGTGGGCAGACTCCGAAATTGATAGTGTCACCGTTTACTTAGAAGGAGCCCTGGTACACCGGTCCTTCACGGTGAATACTCAGGCAGGAGAGAACAACGTACGGTTCGAAGGGCTTACCGCCACCATGGAGACTTCCACCATTGTGATTGGTATGGAAGGAGGCATCACGCCCAGCTCGGTTTCTACCGAACAAAACAACTGGAATCCTTATGGGCTTGACGTACGCTACACCGAACTCAAGGACTCTCTGGATGCCCTGAAATGGGAAATAGAATTGATTAACAACGAGGTAGTTGCGCTAAAGGAAGAGCTAGCCGTTCTTCAAGAAAACCGCAAACTCAATGGAGGGAACACCGGAGTCACACTGGCTTCCTTAGAGGAGATATCTACGTATATGCGCACCCGTACTCTGGCCATACAACGGGAGTTGAGCGAGAAAACCCGGGCTCAGGGCCAGTGGCAGCAAAAGACAAAGCTGGTGCAGCAGGAAATCAACCGATACCAGTCGGGCATTCCTCCCTTCCGAAAAGGCATCAACTTCATGGTCCGTACCACTCGCCCCCAACAACTAAAGGGTACCCTCTCCTATTACGTAACCGGGGCCAACTGGAATGCAGAATACGACGTGAAGGTGGCGGACCTGGACAGCGATTTGAGAATCACCTACAAGGCCAACATATACAATGGCACATACGAGGATTGGGACAACGTAAGGGTGCGGGTAAGTACAGCCACACCCAGCCTCAATGTGAGCCTACCCAAACTCAGTGTGTGGAGACTTGACCATACCAGCGCTAACCGCGCTCAGTTCGCCAGGATGCAAGAGAGCGCCGCCGATTTTAACCAAAACATACTGGCCCCCTCCGCGGAGCCTCAAGCAACTTTTGGTGGGGAATGGGATGATAGTATGGACTTAGGTAACCAAAGAGGCGTAGAGGCTGTGGAAGCTGGAGAAATTGCTGTGGAATTCACCATCAATGATCGACTTACCCTCAAAGGAAATTACGAACAGCGGGTATACGATCTCCAGGAGATGCAAGCTCCTGCCGGGTACGAGCATTATGCCATCCCTAAACTCGGCAAGTCAGTCTACCTCATTGCCCGGGTGCCTGATTGGAACCAGTTGAACCTGCTTAGCGGCCAAGCCAATATTTACCTCAACGATCGGTACACTGGCCAAAGCAACATCAACATTCGCAATGTGACCGATACCTTGGAATTCTCTTTGGGTATCGATCCGGGAGTGCTGGTAAGTCGCAAACTAGAGGATGACTTTACTGAGAAAATCTTAATTGGCACCAAGACACGCGAAAGCAAGGGATATCGTTTGGTGGTGAAAAACAGCCGAAATGACGAGATCAATATCCGCATCTTGGATCAGCATCCTATTTCTGCACAGGAGGATGTAGTAGTAAGCCTGGAGAACAGCGGCGGGGCTACCCAAGACGAAGAGACTGGCGAATTGCTTTGGGATCTGAAATTGGCCCCTGGCGACGTGTGGGAAACCAAGTTTACTTTTGAGGTAGTATACCCCAAGAACGCTCGAATACAACTATATCAGCCCCGCATGAAGCAACGGGCAGCTCGGTTCTCTTACTAAAGTGTTCCTTTTTTGGAGAGGGAAACCCCTTAGGCAGGAATTGACAACAGCATTATTTGTTTCAATCAATTGGAGAAAGAAAGGAGCGGCGTTTGTCGCTCTTTTTTATTGCTCCTCCAGGTAGGTAGCCGCCCGTAACTGGGCATTGCGCCGTACGTCCAACCAAAACAGATTGTAGTCTCCACGGTGCCAGTTCTTTATCCGGGCCAATTTTGCTCCAGGTATTTTCGGCGGGTGTACCCATAGGAGGCCCTCTTGGATGTGAGCATCTACCGAGGCAGGTTTTAATAGAGCATACTTTGCATTCACACCGCCAATATGCTCTGCATACGGCACACTAGGCTGGTCCACAGACCAACTGATGGGGTTGGTAACTACCGACCGGTTGAGGCCCTGCTCATAATTTTTCGGATAGTGTCCATACCCCTTCGTATTCCAGGTCATCCAGCATCCCGTCTCGGCAGGAGCCTCGCAAGGGGTAAGGGATTCAAAATAGTCCTGAGGAATGGCCCAGCCTACTAAATAGGCAGCCACGAGCTGTGACTGCAAAGGCTTCCCATCAATGTAGTCTCGCACCAACATGCGTCCCATTTGCGACCCTTGGCTATGGGACGCAATGATGAAGGGCCGGCCTTGGTTATAGTGCTTGAGGTAATACTCAAAGGCACTCTTCACGTCGGCATAGGCCAATGTTGCCGCCTTTTCTGCATCCTCCTTGTTAGGAGTCTGATACATATAGTAATGCCCTTGACGGTACCGCGGAGCATATACTCTACCAACTCCATTGAATAAACTTGCTTGGTGCTTGATGGTGGACTGCTCCACCCGCTCATTCAGTTCGGCATCATTTACATCCCCATTCCATAAGTTGGGTTGGGTAGGTTCGTAAGTATAGATGGTGGGGTACAGGAAGAAAACATCCACCATGGCACTGGCCTGCCGATCCGCTAGGGTCCCTTCCGCTATCATAGCTTCCGCCACTTTCCCCCCGGGCAATCCATCCGCCATATCTACCTTCGTTGGCAACGCCGCCCAATGGTCAGGATTACTGTAATCAGGTGCGG
>JBCBHI010000819.1:0-2925 GCA_038525885.1 Bacteroidota bacterium | reverse complement strand
GGTTCAGCCAAAGGCTAAAAGATACCTGAGGCTTGCCGGGAGTAGGCAGAATACTGAAGTGGAAAGTGAAGATCACTTCCTTCTCATCTCGGTCGGGGTCCGGTACCTTAAAGTACTTCTGTTCCACCGCCGTGGGGGTTAGATTTTCCATGGGTATTCGGATGACGTTAGGTAGAAATGAGCAGGCGGTAGGAAGCTCCTACCGTCTGCTTTTGTAGGGTTAGATGTTCCTGGGGTTCGCTTACACGTAGCGGATGTTGTCCAGGGTAAACTTGAACGGTGAGGCGTTAGGCCCGGTACCGCCGCCAGTCATCACGATGTCGGCTGAGGCAATTGACAACAGACCGATTTCGGCATTTACATCACTCAAAATAGCGGAGTTCATCACCTGACCCTCTTCTACTTGAGAAACTACCCCTACCCATATGGTAGGCTTGAACTGGAATACTGCCTTTTGGCCAGGCGAAACCCCGGTTTTCAAGGCCAACAGCTTGCCGTCTTTGTAGATGCGGGCGTCGATGGACCCTAAGTTCAAGTCGTTGCGCAGTTGCACCTCTTTCCGGCTGGGGCTAGGCCCGGCGTAAGACAAATCGCTACCAGAACCGTCCGTAGTCACGTGGAAAAGCTGGCCATTGGTAGCCGTCATAGGGGTTACCAATTCGTTGCCCCAGCTATCCGCTGCACTCAGTTGCATAGTCATGGGGAAGGTGAACTCATGGTGCCAGCCGGTACCACAGTTTTTGATCACCTTCCAGGCTACCGCCAACTCATCGAAGTCAGTGGATACGTTTTTCTGGAAGAAAACCACCGACGAATTGTTGGCGTCGTTGGACTCATTGATGAAGTTTAACTTAATGTCAGTCATCACGTATTAGGGTTATTATTGATGGTGCCTACTCGGTTGGGAAGGGAGCCTACTGTAGGACTCCTCAAAGGCTTTTCGGCGTCGGCCTTCAGAAACTAGGGTGCGCACCGTTCATTTCGTGATACTAAGGTGCCTTGAGGAGGCGGAGCTATGGATGGAAAGGGTATAAGAGCCCAATAATTGGGGATGATGGAGTCAATCTGCGGTACAAGGCGGTAGAAAATGGGTTGAATTTCTGACCACAAAAGGTATCTTACTACTCCTATTTCTATCCCTAAAACACGATGAATGACACCCCACGCCCCGTTACAGGTGCCCAATACGCTTTGTTGGCGGCCAACCAGAGGTGCACCTTTTCGCTTGATCCCTTGGTGCGGGTTTTACAGTACAACGATGAGGCGGAGCCTTCAGGAGATTACCGGATAGAGATCATCGCTTACATAAGACACTACCCGGTTGAGGGTACCCCGGAGACGTTTTGCTTTCACCGCCCGGTGTTGTTTTTCAATGGCCTGCAGGAGGTACCCGTAGGCGAGTCAGAGGAATGCCAGAGTGCTTGGGGGCTTAGCATTCAGGATAAAAATAGTGCACCACCCAAGCGCTGCGTGGATGAGGGGGAGGAGAATTATAACATATGGCTCATCAAAGCCCCGCTACTAGGGCTGGGCACCAACGGCTGGCCGGTTACCACGTATTATCAGGGTTTTCTGCTGGATGGGGACAATAATAAGATGCTTTTGGGCTATCGGTCTCCCGGCACCCTCACGTTTCCACTCACCCCACAATCCAGTGTATTGCCCTACCCCGTGTATCGGCTGGGGGGTAGGGACAATTATTTCTTTGATAGCAAAGTGGAAGTACAAAAGGTGCTAGGCACGCTGAGTGCTTCCGTTACTGACTTTGGAATGCCTTCACGCAGGATAAACCTACCGGATAATCCGCTGGTACACATAGAGGAAGTGGAAAAGTATACCTTCACGGTGTACATCCATGCCTTTATCCCGACTCAGAGTGCGGGGCAGCCACCGCTGGTAGATGTATCCAACATGCCTGTACCCAGCACCGTACCGCCCACTAGTTCACCACTCGAGGATCCTTCCGGTGTGCCCCATCACGGGAATGGTAGCGCGCTTCAGGCCCGGCTTATAGCCATTATTTTCACCAGGCCGGAAATCGGAGTTACCACCCAAGAACTGTGGGGCATCAAGTTTACTTATTCCTTGAAAACAGAAGAAGGAGGTGGAGAACCCGAACCTGTGAGGAGCTACCCACTTATTCGGGTGATTATGCGCAATTCGGACCCTGAGACTACTAGGGGCACGGTGACTACCTCTTCAAATCCAGTGGGTTGATTGACAAAGAAATAGCCTTGAAATGGATGAATCCCCTTTTTGTACTAGCGTTAATTTTATCATTATCCTTCATTCCGAAAATATCATTATCACAACTCAATGAATCAATTGAGTTAAGTGAATACGCAATCAATCAAATTGAGGCGATAGTCTCTGAATGGAGTACTCAACAACAAAAATCATTTTCCCCTATTGGGACTAATGGGGAAATAACTCCAGACTTATTGAATAGGGTGATACTAAATTTCAGAACAGGTAATATGGACAGTGTTCTGATCTTGACAAGTGGAATCAGCACAATGTCATCCCATTACGATACAAGTTTGGTTTTTGGGTTAAGCGTCTTAGAAGCTAGGGCCATGTGGAAAAAAGGCTTTTGGGAAGAAGCATTGAACCAGTACGAAACCATTCTAAAAGTTATTGGGAAACAAACCGAGCACCGAAGTACCCACAAATTAATTCATGTAGTGCTTTCCTCGCTATATCTTGAGCATGAGCAATACAGTAAGGCAATATCACTTGGTCAGGCTTGGTTGAAACATTGGCGTAAGCAGAGCGATATTCGTTTGGTAGCAAGTGTTTACCATAACCTTGGAGTTTCCTACTTCCAGATTGAAAACTATGATAGTGCACTTTTCTTTTTAGAAGCAGGGTTGCACGAGTTTGAGGCATTAACCGATACTTCATCTATAGTAAGATTCAACACCG
>JBCBHI010000818.1:0-2925 GCA_038525885.1 Bacteroidota bacterium | reverse complement strand
GAAGGCTTTGGGGTAGGCGATGGCAAACATGTAGCCGAGTGCCATGAGGTACTGGATGCCCCGTTGATTCCTTCGAATAAATAACAGACGGTTGCGATGATAGAAATAGGCCTTGAGGGTACTGCCACGGCCAGTGGAGCTACTCCCCCGGTGCCAAATGCAGGCGTCGGCCTGATAGTAGGCCACGTAGCCATGGCGCTGCAACTGTACTGTGAAGTCATGCTCTTCATAGTACAGGAAGTAAATCTCTGGGAGTCCGCCCAGGGTATCGATGATGCGCTTGCGGACCAGCATACAAGCTCCGTTGGCCAGGCCTGTGACGCCGGACTGGGAATACTCTAACCCGTCAGGTTTCCGGTATCCGTACTTTTGGCCACGGGTAGTAATGGGGTGAATCTCTGAAGTGCCCGCATACTGTACAGTGTTTTGGTGATCTACGAAATAGATCTTAGGACTTACTACGCCCACCCAGGGGTCGCACTCCAGGGTGTTTACCATAGGCTGCAGGAAGTTGGGTTCTACCAAAGTATCGTTGTTTAGGAGCAGCACATATTTGCCAGTGGCCATGCGAAACCCTGCGTTGTTGCCTCCGGCAAAGCCCGTGTTTTCCTCTAGCCGGAGGAATTTGATGCCGGGGAACTCCTGCTTTAGTTTAGACGCATCCCCTTTGGTAGAACCGTTGTCTACCAAAATAACCTCTAGATTGGGATAGGTGACATGCGATACACTCTCCAGCATTTCGCGGGTCAATTGTTCCTGGTTCCAGTTCACCGAAACAATGGAAACCAAGGGCCAGTCATTGTTGAATGATTTCATATCTGAGGATTTTTTTGCCAGCGGGCGTTGATGAATAGAAAAGAGAAAGTGAGATAAATGAGGGGGCCAGTGGGAGGTGCTCCCAGCACCCCGTTTCCGTAGCTGGCCAGCAGAATGCCCACCATGCCACAGTACAAGGCCAATAGAAATTGGCGGGTGGGGCCACGAGGAGTTTGCCACAATACAAACCCACCCCAGCCTAGCATAAAGCCGATCCAGCCGAAGTAAAGAGTAAGTCCTACCCACCCGGTTTCGGCCCATATTTTCACGTACCAGCTATCTGTAGGCGTTTGTGCCAGAAAGGTATTGGGGCTAAAACGCAGCCCCCAAAAGCCTGCCGTGCCTACGCCACCGCCAATAGGTCGGGAGGCCAGGTAGGAGGCCAGGCTCCTTTGGTTTTCCAGCCGGGTTTGGAAGCTAGGGTCTTCTGGGTCCAGCGCAGTGCGCATCCGCGAGATTTGCGGTACCCCCTGGCCGATGTAGGTGTATTTCAGGCCGCAGAACACCGCAATGCCCATCACCATACCTGCCATGAATAGTTTGGTATTCCGGGTTAGCAGCAGAAAAGCCATGCCTCCTGCGGCGGGTACTGCGAGTGCACCCCGGGTGCCGGAAATCAGCATGCCGTACAGGGTAACGGCTGCCACGGCTGCATACAGCATCCGGCGCTTCCATGAGAAGGGGCCAATAGCCAGGATGCCCGCGATGACGGCTACATGGGCCTGCGAGGCGCCAAACTGCCCGGCATCGCTATAGAAGGAAAATACCCGCAGCTGACCATGAAGGATGTGGGTACTCTCGTTGCCGGCCCGTAGCCAAGCCCATTCCGCACCATCCAGCCCAATGTATAATTGCTTCATTCCCCACAGCGTACCGAGTACCGAAAGTGCAAAAGCGGTATGCACCAGCTGCATCATATCCTTGGGCTCTTTGAGTAGCGCCAGGGCCACCGCAAAGGTGAGGATGGGGTAAAGGGATACCCCGCGTACGGCATAGAACCAAGCGGTAAAACTGTGCGCCTCAGGGTTTACGATTTGCATGAGGGTGTATAGCATCCATACCCAGGTAGCCAGCATTAGGGCTCGGCCGGGTACATCTTTCTGCCACCCTTCTCGCTTGTGAAACCAAATAGCCAGCAGGGTGAGAGCCAGTATACCGTCAAGGGTAAGGCCCATGGGCACCGAGGGCGCATACTTCTTG
This sequence comes from Bacteroidota bacterium, assembly GCA_038525885.1. Classification (GTDB taxonomy): domain Bacteria; phylum Bacteroidota; class Bacteroidia; order Cytophagales; family Cyclobacteriaceae; genus DMST01. Next base: position 909 of record JBCBHI010000818.1, on the reverse strand, counting down.
AGCCCGGAGGCGGTGAAGGCCAGCACCAACATAGCCGGGAAAGCCAGCTTTGGTTTTTGAAACACCAGGCCAACGCCTATGAGTAGGAAGGGAAACAGCGCTACTACACCCGCGATGGGCAATAGCTCCAAAAAAATGGCCGCCAGCATAAGGGTAACGCCCCCCAGCACGGTCAGGACCAGCAGTGCTTTGTTAGCTATGGTGCCTGAAGTGTTCATGAGTGTGCGGGGCTAAGTGTGTGACGAACCAGTGTTTGTAATCCTTGCTTGGCCTGGATAATTATTTCCCGGCCAGACACCCGGAAGTAGGGGCGGAGAAATGCATACCCTAAGCCCACACCTAGTAGTACATTGGCGGTGGTGACCAAGGCCACGCCAGTAAGCGAGCCTGATGTCTGGAGGATCCAAACATCTCCCAATCCATTAAGAAGCACCATGGCCAGTATCTTGAGCGTGTTCTTGCGAGGCTCTCCCAGCATGTCTAGGGCAATGCCCAGAAACCGGTCAAGTGGTAGCCAGAGAGTGGCCAAGCAAAAGCAACGCAGCAAGGGAACAGCGGTTGGGTATCCTGGTCCGGCAATCAGTTGCACCAGCCATGGGGCCATAAGGGCCATGCCTGCAACCAGGGGCAATACCAACAGGTATTGGTAGCCTACCATCCGGTGGAAGTAGGTGCGAGCCCCGGCGAAATTCTTTTGGTGTACCAATTGGGCCAGATGTGGCAAGGCGGCGGTAGAGAAACTGCGTACGAATACCTCTGCTACTTCCATCCACTTTAGGGCTACATGGTATACGCCTACGGCAGCAGGTCCTAGCCAAATGCCCAGTAGTAGCACATCCAGGCTTTTCAGAAGGTAAGTGCCCAACAGATTGAGCGTAGTGTATTTGCCAAGTTTTAGTAGGGACTGTA
>JBCBHI010000817.1:0-2930 GCA_038525885.1 Bacteroidota bacterium | reverse complement strand
AGGCGCCGCAAAGGAACTACCGTTCCCTCGGCCATAGTATCCCCCTTTGGGGATCACTAGGTCATACCCAGGAGCCACCAAGTCTATTGAGGGGCCATGCCAGTGAGTACTGGTAGGGTCACCCACCGTCTTTTCATGGTTCATCTGTGGGCCTACCGAAGTCACCGATATCACATGATCATACGCTGCAGGATAGGCCCGTGGCGCCGGATAATCATTCCCCGCTCCCGCAATCAGGATGGCCCCCCGTAGGTACGCATCGGTCATGGCCTCTTGATCTACCTGCCTACCCGTATAAGAGCCAAAACTGAAATTGAACACCCTTACCCCCATTTCGATCATAGAATCCAACTGAAGGATGGGATTGAAGCCCAGCAGAGTCACCATCCGGGTATTGAAGCCAATGGCGGCGGTCCCTTCACCATTATCCGTATCGCCAGCCGCCAGGGCCGCTACCGCCGTACCGTGTACATTAGAGAGATTATTGGGCCAGTAGTCCAGGTGCCTTACAATCTTATCTTTCACCTCAGGGTGTTGCAAATCAATCCCAGACCCCTTCAACTCACAGATTCCCAAAAACACATTGGGGTCCCCCGTCGTGATATCCCATGCGTCCTTCGCCCCGATCAGATCCAGATGCCAAGTAGCATCCAGGCTTTGGATATCGTAATCGTCAGGCTCATAAAACGATTCGTAGTCGGCCATCGGGGTCACAAATTCGAAAATATGATCGTAGCGACTTTCCAGCAGGCGCTGAAACTCAGCCTCCTTTACGGGTACATTCATTAGGTAGGTGCGCTTGAGCCCCTCTACCACCGCATGCTTAAAAGTGAAGTCAAAAGCGGATACCCCATACTGAGCAAACAACGTGGTGAGTTCAGGATGTTTCGGAAAAGAAAAGGATACCGTTCCCTTAGTTCCTGTCTCTTGCGTAGGCCGGTATTCATTCGAGGTCAACCGTACGTAGTAGTCATATGGGGTATCGTCCACCCTATCCTGTGCATGGCCATTCTGACTCAAGCCACCCAGCATGATGATGGATAGCAGTATAATAATCCGCATTTGCAGTGTGTATTTCGTGTTGGTAGCGAAAATAGAATGAGTCCAAAACCTCGCCTAGAGCCATACCACAGCTGGTAGTACATTCTTTGTAACTGGTCAGTATTACTTTGCTAGCGGTTCTACGTAAATGAGTAGGCCGCTTCATCATAGTGGCGGCTAAGTTCTTGGCTCTTATGGGGAGAACAGATTGCTCGCAGAGGCGCAGAGTATTCGCAGGGAAAAGGAGTTATTAATTATTAGTTGTTAGTTATTAGTTTTTTCTGTCCTAGAGGGCATTATCACATTTCCACATTAGCTAATTGACTCATTACCAAATTGTCGCATTTCCGCATTGCCACATTAGCAACGCTTCTGTATTCTGACTTCTGTTTTCTGTATTCTTTACCAACCAACCACCTTCGCAACATAACCCAATCAGAGCCAAACAACCGACTCAACCAATCTTCCACTTACAAACCCCTTTTACCGTCACTTCCGCACCTAGTCTTTCGTAGAACCTGATAGCCCCGGCATTGTCCTCTTCTACCTCCCACCGCAAGCTGTCCACCCCTCGGCTTTCGCATAGCGCTTTGGCGGCCTGCATCAGCGCCTCCCCTACCTTCTTGCCCCGGTATTGCTCCCACACAAACACATCGTCTACATTCAGGTAGGTAGCCCCCTTCCAGATAGAATAATTCCAGGTATATGAGAGATAACCAGCCGGTTTGCCCTCCACCTCAGCCACCAAAGCACCCAGCCGGGGTGGTTGCTCGGTCATCGCTTTGCGCAGCTCTTCTTCGGTAGTTACCAGGTATTCCTCCTGATTATGATACCGGGCAATACCCACCATCATCTCATACAATACCGCTACATCATCCGGTGTTACCGCTTTGATGGTAAGGCTATCCATACTTAAGTCTGTTTACCGCCCTCCGGCTTTCGGTCAATTTTAAATAACAGCAGTTCCTCGGTCTCATTGGGCAGCACCGTAGTGCCATGTTGCCGGAGCCCAAGCTTTTCCAATAGCCTTTGAGAGGACACGTTTCCCTTCGCCGTTATCGCACAGATCGTCTCAATCCCAAAGTCTTCGAAGGCAGCCTCTTTGATTCGGTTCGAGGCCTCGTAGGCGTACCCCTTTTTCTCGTGTGCTGGCAAAAAAGCAAAGCCAATATCGATGCCCTCCAGGCCCTCGCGGTCATACAAACCGCAATTGCCTACCTTCACCCCTCCTTCCTTAGTGATCACCGTATAGCTAGAATACCCCAGCCTGACCAGCTGCGGGGTCATCTTCACCTTTATGTACTCCTTCGCCTTTTCCAGGCTCGTGATATTCCTATCCCCAATAAACTGCAGCCACTTCGGGGTATTCATCAGTTCAAACAAAAAATCGGCATCCTCTTGGGCAGTCGGCCGAATGATCAGTCGCTCCGTTTCAAAGCTCTTATATTCCATATTCCCGGGTTCTATGCTTAGTCCAGTGCCTCACTAGTCCGGGGCAAGACTAGGACAAAAAGGCGAAATATCATGCCCTATTCTGACGAAAGACAGCTACGCCCGGCTGATTGAAATTAGGGTGAAATAAATGGCTGCGTGAAGAGCCTCAGTACCTTCCCATCCATCGCCGTCCGTAGACTGGGTATAATTTCATCAAAAGCGCCGCTGGGCGGCATCCCGCTGGGCGGCACCCCGCTACGCGAGGCGCTCATAGGGGCAAAACTCTTCCTTACTATCAACAGAACTACAGGTTAGCCCCCCTACCGATAAATTCAAGGCCTTTAACGCCTGGCTCCATAGAGTAGGGTTGCTGAGATTGCATCCCAATACGAACCCCTATATTCAAGCTGCAATACCAACCCCAAAGAGAACGCCAAGCACATGAACTCCATCGA
>JBCBHI010000816.1:0-2934 GCA_038525885.1 Bacteroidota bacterium | reverse complement strand
TTAGAAAATTCAAATATCTTTCTTTTGCATCCGTCAATACTAAATCTATTTCCTTTTGTTCTCGGTTGATGATCCAGTTTTGCTCAATGTATGCTATGTAGACTTTTTGTAAGTCTGGATGCTTCTCTTGAAGTGCTTTGAATTGCTCAAAGTTAAAATCATACAAAAGGGTATCTTCCAGTGCTTCGATGGAAAAGTACGAGGGAGATTTTGTTATCAAGGACACTTTGGATGCAGCAAAGCTTCCCTCAAGAAATAGATTTTTGTTGTAAGCCTTGCCGCTATTGTCGACATAAAACGTTCGCAGGCAACCCTTACTTACGAAGTGAACATCTTTAGCTATGTTTCCTCCTCTGAAAACTAGCTCGCCTTTCGGAACATCTTGTATTCGAACTAGCGATGCAAGAGCTACCCAGGTAGTCTCAGATATTGGGTGGTACTTGTTTATAGATACTTTGAGATCAATCAATTGGCCCGCAATATTTGGGGTTTTGGATCACTGAGTTAAAGATGGTACCCCATCGCGATCGGCGCAATGGTAACCCAAGCTTTTTGGCCTAATTATTATCCATTAGCCCTTCCCTTCACTACCCCTACTTAGGGCACGGTTTAGCTGCCAAAGTCCTCCAGGAAGTTGGCTTCGAAATTGGCGAAATACGCCTGGGTACGGTCCGCTTCGCGCATGACCAGGTAGTGGGTGCGTTTGAGCCCGTTTTTCCCGATCCGTTGGAACACCAACTCTTCGGACAGTTTGAAAGGCCTCAGGGTCCACTCCGGCACACAGGTAACGCCCATGTTGGCGGCGATCAGCTGTAGGGTAACTTCCGTAAAGGGGATAGCGGATACTTTGACGGGTACGATCCGGTTGGGTTTAAGGAAGTGCTCATACACGGATACGTTTTCCAGCGGAAAGGAATTGATGAGCAGATGCAAGTCCGCGAAATGGCTGGCATCCAGGAAAGGCTCCTCAGCCAGCGGGTGCTCTCGGTGCATCACCACTTTGATTTCGTCTCTGAACACCTCTTTGGAATACAGCAATTCCGAAGCAGGTTCGGTGGTCACCAAGGCCATATCCAGCTCATTGGAAAGCAGCTGAGATATGGTTTGGTGGGTCGCCCCCATGCTCAAGTCAATGTTGATCTCAGGGTACAGGATGCCCATTTTCTGAACAAAGGCGGGGAGCCCATGGAAGAAGGACTGGCACTCCGCGCTGACCTTCAGGGACCCCTTGGCTCCGTCCTTGATCCGCTTGATGTTGCTAAAGCCTTCGTCGATGGTGGAAAACAGCTGATTGGCGATTTTATACAGCTCCTCTCCTTCCTTGGTCAGCTGCCACTTGTTGCGCCCCCGGTGAAATACCTTGAACCCCAGGCGGTCCTCCATCTCCCGCAGCTGATGGCTAAGGGCCGACTGGGTAAGAAAGAGATGGTCAGCCGAGTTGGCCATGTTGCCTTCCTCCGCAATGGACTTGATAAGCCTGAAGTATTTGAGTTCCATAGAACAAACCTACCTAAAATAGGCTCGCCACGTTTTGAAAAAATTTCACACTAACCCCTCAAGACATCTCAACGATAAGCTTAGCCAGCCTGCTCGGTTCGCTCGTCTTTTGACTTGTAAATCGAAGAGATATGAGAGCAATTTTTTCAAGCCTACTGGTTTTTCTGCTACTACTAAGCGAGCAAGGTTATACCCAAACATTGTCTCTGCGCAGCTATACTACCGCCTCGGTAGACCGCACCGCGGCCCCCGACATTGACGGAGAGCTGACGGACGAAGCCTGGCAGACGGAGGCCGTACGTTGGAGTACGGAGTTTGTACAGCGGCTGCCCGACGAAGGGGCCCAACCCTCCTCTCCTACGCACTTCAAGGTGCTGTACGACGATCAGTTCCTGTACGTGGGCATTCGGTGTGTGGAAGACTCACGCGCCGCGGTCAACCAGCGGATGTCTCGCCGTGACGGATACAACGGCGACTGGGTGGAGGTCATCCTGGACTCCTACCACGACAAGCGAACGGCTTTTTCTTTCTCGGTAAGTGCAGCCGGGGTGAAAAGTGACAAGTACATCACCCTCAACGGTACTGAAGAGGACATCGCCTGGAACCCTATCTGGTACGCACAAAGCCAGGTAAGTGACCAAGGCTGGACGGCAGAGATGAAAATTCCCCTGAGCCAGCTACGGTTTAGCCCAGCAAACGAACAGGTTTGGGGCCTGCAAGTACAAAGGCGAATTCTGCGCAATGAGGAGCTGTCCGTATGGCAGCGGGTACCGCAAGATGCCCCCGGTTGGGTAAGCGAGTTTGGCCTGCTGCAAGGCATCACGGGGATTGAGCCACAGCGTCAGCTGGAAATTCAGCCCTTTGTGGTGGGGGCGCTCCGAACCTTCGAGAAGGAAGCGGACAATCCCTTTCGGGATCACTACCTCGCCAACGCCAATGTAGGGCTAGACGGTAAGGTGGGCATCACCAACGATATCACGCTGGATTTCACTATCAACCCAGATTTTGGGCAGGTAGAGGCCGATCCGGCGGCCATTGCCCTGGATGGTTTTCAGTTGTTCTTCAAAGAGCAGCGCCCCTTCTTCATTGAAAACAAGAATGTATTCGATTACCGGATCTCTTCTCCCGTGATCGGGAGCTCCTACGGGCGGGACAACCTGTTCTATTCGCGCCGGATAGGCCGCAGCCCCCAACGGACAGTGACCCCCGGCCCTGGGCAGTACGTAGATGCCGACCAACAGACGACCATATTGGGGGCCGTAAAGTTGAGCGGCAAAACCCAGCGGGGGCTTTCCTTTGGTATCCTGGAAAGCGTAACCGCTCCCGAATATGCAGAGCTAATCACCGGAGAGTCGGTTTTGATTGAACATACAACCAACTACCTGGTAGCCAGGGCCCTGCAAGACCTCAACGACCGCAAAACCTTTATTGGAGGGG
>JBCBHI010000815.1:0-2938 GCA_038525885.1 Bacteroidota bacterium | reverse complement strand
TAATGACATAGGGCGTGCCCACTTGCCGTCGTCCGCTATTGCGGTCTTTGGGCAAGAGGTCGTGCTGCTTGGCACTCGCTCTTTTGGCTAGATACCACTGTTTCAAGGCTCCTGCCTTGGAACCCCGGATGGTTAGAGCCTCCAGGCTCGACCTTCACCTAGCCAAAAGGAGCTCAAACAATGCCTTGCGTCCCTCACGCAAAATTCCCTACCAACCCATTACGCCTTATCTTTTCCCCAATTCAATGCATCAATACCCACAAAGGCTGTGCTTCACCCGGTCCGAAGCAGCCTGGCCTAGCTCCATGGCCTTTTGCAGATCTTGGCACGCCTCTTCTTTATGCCTTAGGTTATAATGTACCAGCGCCCGGTTATAATAAGTGCCCGCTTGGTAAGGGTTTAAGCGCAATGAGTTGTTGTACTGGCCTAGGGCCTGGTCCCATTTCTGCTGCCGGTAGTAGACCGTGCCTAGCTGCGAATACGCCTTAGCATAGTCCGGCGAATTGCGAATGGCATTTAGAAAGTCCGACTCAGCCGCCGACCAATTTTTCAACTTAGCATAGGCCATCCCCCGATTTAGATGAAACACCGGAAAGCCAGGCATCAACTCAATAGCTTCCGAATATTTGGCCACCGCAGGGCCATAGGCCCCTTGATTGTACAGGCTGAGCCCTTCGTATATCAGGGCAATCGGCGAGGACGATTCGCCTTGGTTCAGCTCAGCAAAATACCGATCCACGGCAGGTACTTCCTCTTGCAGTGCCAGCATACCTTGCAAAGCGCCCACGTGGTAGTCCTGCTGCTCCAGGCAGTGGAAGTAAGCCTTGGCTGCATCGCTGGCACTACCCTCCGCCTCATACATAGCCCCCAGCTGATAGTGGTAATCTGCCATTTGAGGCGCTTCTTTCACCGCCTTCTCCAAATCACTGATGGCTTCCTCCCTTTGGTCTAGCTCCCACTGGGCCATACCCCGGTGGTAGTACACATCGGACTGCAAACCCTGAAAAGTAAACATGCCCGATACTCCCGCAGCGCCTGCTTCCTTTCTAAACATGATCTCATTCGTTTCCCCCCTGGGAAAGCTGAGCAAGCGGGTAAAGGCCTCAACCGACTCTGCAGGTCGGTCCAATTCATAAAGCATACGACCGTAGCCAAACCACCCCTGTCGATCAAGAGTATCCAACTCAATCACCACTTGATAATCACTCAGTGCCCGTGTAAACTCCTCCTGCTCTTGTAGTAGGGAGGCTCGCCAGAAATACCCTTCCGTCTCCTCAGGATATCGGCTCACCGCCTCATTTAGCAGTGGCATTGCCAGATCCGGGTAGCCATTCAGGTACTGGTCTCGGGCCTGGTTCACCAAGTCCTCTAGTGACTCAGGGTCATTCTCTTGTGCCCAAATACAGGGAACAGATCCAAAAAGTGCGGCAAATAAAAGGAGTCGAGTTAGCATACGAACTAATGATTTAGGTAAATATATAGTTTTCGCACCTTCGTCCTATGGGGTACACGGGCAAATCAGCCCAACGCGAGGAAAATCAAACGGCATATGGTACTTTTGCCCCTCATTTCACCCCAACCCTTTTGGGCACAGCGGGTTACTTAGCAAAACAAGAAAAAGAAAGGATATGTCAGCACCTATCACTACCGACATTGTCATCGTAGGCGCAGGCCCCGTAGGTCTGTTCGCTGTATTCGAAGCTGGTCTGCTCAAGATGCGTTGTCATGTGATTGACGCCCTGCCGCAGATTGGTGGGCAGCTCTCAGAAATTTATCCACGCAAGCCGATATACGATATCCCCGGCTTCCCAGAGGTGTTGGCCCAGGACCTCATCGATAATCTGGAAAAGCAGATTGAGCCTTTCCACCCCACCTACTCCTTGGGCGAGCGGGTAGAGACCGTAGAAAAACAAGAAGACGGAAGTTTTCTGGTAGGAACCAACGAAGGCACCCAAGTGCACGCCAAAGCCGTCTGTATTGCTGGTGGACTGGGAAGCTTTGAGCCTCGCAAGCCACCTTTGGAGAACCTGGCCGACTACGAAGGAGGCAAAGGGGTGCAATACATGGTAAAAGACCCTGAGAAGTTCCGTGGCAAGAAGGTAGTTATCGCTGGGGGTGGAGACTCCGCCCTGGACTGGTGCATGTACCTGGCCGATGTAGCCGAAGAACTAACCCTGGTGCACCGAAACAACGGTTTCCGTGGCGCACCCGATTCGGCCGCCAAGGTGGAGCAACTCGCTGCCGATGGCAAAATCAATTTGCTGTTGAGCACCAACGTAACCGCCTTGAACGGCGAAGGCCAGTTGAGCTCCATGGAGGTCACCAACAAGGCTAAGGAAACCAAGACCATCGAAGTAAATGATTTCATCCCCTTGTTTGGGCTAAGCCCCAAGTTGGGCCCTATTGGGGAGTGGAACTTGGGCATTACCAAGAACCAGGTGGAGGTAGATACGGAGAAATTCCAAACTTCTACCGAAGGCATCTTCGCCATTGGTGATATCAATACCTATCCCGGTAAATTGAAACTAATCCTGAGCGGTTTTCATGAGTCCGCCCTTATGGCCCATGCTGCATTCAAATACATGAACCCCGGTGCCAAGGTGAACTTGAAGTACACCACCGTAAACGGCGTAAGCGGCTTTTAAAATCAATGATAAATGTTGAGTGTTGAATTCTTAATCAAAAAGATCATTTAACACTCAACATTCAACATCTATAATTCACTACGTGAACGCATTTGCTCAAGACTTTAAGCTAGGCGTATTGGGCGGGGGGCAGTTGGGCCGGATGATGATCCAGTCGGCCATCGACTACAACCTCGACATCCACGTGCTGGACCCCGACGCTAACGCTCCCTGTAAGGACCTGGCCCCAGTGGTATACGGTATCGTAGTCCAACAGATCGCCGACCGCGAAATCGGTAGCCAGGTCCTTACAG
>JBCBHI010000814.1:0-2938 GCA_038525885.1 Bacteroidota bacterium | reverse complement strand
CCATGAAAAACGTTTGGCCCGTTTCCGAAGGCAGTACAATGTTATTGATCACCCGGTTGCGGCAGCACCGCTCCCAAATCACATAGTAACCCTCCGGATCACTAAACTGGGCCACATTGAGGGTCACCTGGGCTTCGTAAATGATTCGCTTGGTAGACAGCTCACCGATGGCACAGTCCTGATTGGTATAAGGCACAAAGGTGACTTCCGTTTTGGGAAGGATATAGCTGTTGATGGCGGCTCCGGTGGCTTTGGCGAAGATGGTTACGGTAATGGCGTCGTCTTCGGCACCTATTTCACCATAGAAATTATCAAAATACTGGATGAGCCTTAGTCGGTACTGGTTGTTTTGTATGTGCTGCAATTCAATTTCTCCACCTACTATATGGGTGGCATAGGCAGCAAGGGAAAACAGCCATCCTAGCCCTGCTAGCGCTATTCTCTTTTTCATGGTCTTTGGGTGTTCAGGTAGCCTCTTATCGTTATCCTGTAGGCCATACTTTAGGGACCTCACTCGAACGCAAAACGTTGTAATTCCGATAAGGAATGCATTAAAAGTAACTATTTTTCTGGTGAGGGTACCTCAAGATTATCACCTGTCGTGGTTGGGTGCAATTTTATGGCCATGGAGCGAGAAAGAAAGACCCTATGAGTTATTGGGGATTCAGGAGAAAAACTGAGGCCAGGGTCCCTTTGTAAATCTAATTTGCATGGAATCATCCCCCCTTTTCTTTCAACACAGAGAAAAATGAGTCTGTACAGAGCTGGCAGAGGATTTAATAAGAACCTGTGTGAACTCTGAGTATTCTTTGAGCCCTCGTGTTCCTCTATTACGAAGGGAACCTTTCTCCATAGAAATCTAAAAACTGAAGTAAGGCTCTAGCAATCCCAAATCCCCTTATTTTTGCGCCACTTTTAGCATCAGATAGGACGTAGAAAGGTATGTCAGGCAAAGGACAGAATAAATTTGTGAAGCGAGGAGGGGTATTGGAAATACTGGTTCATGACTATGCTTTCGGAGGCAAAGGCATTGCGAAGATCAGTAATGAGCACGGCGAGTTTGTCGTTTTTGTACCCAATACCCTACCAGGGCAGTACGTCAAGGTGCAGATACAAAAGGTAAAATCCCGATATGCCGAAGGCAAGCTACAGGAAGTGATTCGGCCTTCTGAGGAGGAACTGGAGGTGGGCTATCAGGAAATTCCCGGTGCACCCTACATCAAATTACCTATTGAAAAGCAGCACGAGTACAAGAAGCAAAGTACCCTGGAGCTGTTTAAGCGTATTGGGAAAGTAGCGGATATTGAATCGTATTTTGATGAATTTATCACCTCTCCGAGCACGTTCCATTACCGCAACAAGATGGAATATGCCTTCTCGGCCATTGGGTATGATCACGAGCAAAAAACTGATGTGGATGAGTTTACCCTGGGGTTTAAGAAGCGAGGAACCTGGTGGTGTGGGGACGATCTGCGAAAAGATTCCGGTTTGTTTGATCAGGAAGTAGAGGATAAGCTAAAGCTGATCAAGGCCTATTGTCAGGAGACGGGGCTCCCACCCTGGCATGCGCCAAAAAGAGAGGGATTTTTCAGATACTTGGTGGTTCGCAAGTCATTCAAAACCAACCAACTACTTTTCAATCTGGTCACCACTTCTGACGGCCTCAAAACCTTCGAAATAGAAAAATTCTCCGACCTACTTCACTCACTTTTTGGTGACCGAATAGCAGGTTTTCTGCATACCATCAACGATGAAACGGGGGACCGAACCATTGCCACTACGGGCGAAATCAAGCTCATAGTTGGTGAAGATAAAATAGTGGAGGAACTGCTGGGTTTGAGCTTTGAGATTAGCATGAAAAGCTTTTTTCAAACTAATCCTAAGTCGGCTGAGAAGCTGTATGAAAAGGTAGTGGAGTACGCGCTGGAGAAAAAGCAAACCATCGATAATAACATCGTATTGGATCTGTTCTGTGGCACCGGAACCATTGGGCAAATACTAGCCTCCAGAAGCGAAAACGCTCAAATAGTAGGGGTGGATATCATTGCCTCGGCCATTGCGGATGCTAAGGAAAATGCTTCACGAAACGGAATAGAAGGGGTGAAATTTCATGCGGCCGATGTAGGGAAATTTCTAAATGAGCATCCGGATTACCAGGGCAAAATTCGCACGATCATTTTGGATCCCGCCCGAGCGGGCATTGCTCCCAAAACGCTGAAAAAAATCATTGATTTGAATGCTGAGCGCATGGTATACGTATCGTGCAATCCGGCTACCCAGGCCAGGGACATTGAAATATTGGCGCAGGCCGGGTATCACATTCAAAAGTTTAGCCTGGTAGATCAGTTCCCCCATACCGCCCATGTGGAAAGTGTAGCCTTGCTGGAGAGGCAGGCGTAAGCTTTCTAGTAAAATACTGAAAAGACCTTTCGGTTAATCCAAAAAGAGCCCCAGGCAAACCTGGGGCTGATTATTTAGCTTACGGTTATAAGGTATTAACAAAAGGCTGGTCCCAGGCTACATCCTGCATTGAGTTTTCTTACTCTAACATGCCGTTTGAGTGGTGGTTAGTTGGCTGGTAGTTCATTTCTTTTCCTTGATGAAAAGAAATGAACCGCAGCGGCGGACCGCCAAAGAAAAATCAAGCCAAAATAATGCTTCCCCACACAGGCCTGCACATACCCCGCTATTTTGGCGGGCCTACCCGCCTTTTATAGCTCGACAATCAATCTTGCAACGCTGGGAGGAAAAATTAATCCAATAAACGTTACACTTAAGAATAGACATCTCCTGCCATACTCATTATACAAAAACACTCTCCCTATTATTGCTTGATAAAGCGTTTGGTTAAGACTTCTTGGGAAACTTGATTCCTCAAATAGTATTGCCCAGCGGGTAGTCCACTCACATCCATATGCCCTCCTGAAAACGGCACATC
>JBCBHI010000813.1:0-2950 GCA_038525885.1 Bacteroidota bacterium | reverse complement strand
GTCATGGATTCGCTACAGGTGGATGTGCTGGTGTATCCTTCCTGGAATTTCCCTCCGGCCAGGATTGCCCAGTTTCAGGAGGAATACCGGGGTGACAACAGCCAGGTGATTTCGCCCCACACGGGGCAGCCGGCCTTTACGGTGCCTATGGGTTTTACGGAAGCGGGGTTGCCCGCAGGCTTGCAGGTGCTGGGCCGTATGTATGCGGAACCTACGCTAATAGAGGTTTGCTACGGCTATGAGCAGGGTACGCTGCACCGGCGGCCTCCGGTTTTGGACTGATGCTATGGAAAATCCGCACGGTACTTTTCAGCTTTCGGCCATAATTCCGGCCCCACGTGAGGCGGTATATGCCTTTTTCAGCGATCCAAACCATACCCGGGAGCTGCAACCCTACGTGAAATCTGTCACGATACTACGGGAAGAAATTGAGGACGAGATCAGAACGATTCACTTTACGTCGTTAGAGTATGTGCCTATGCTGGGTGGGCTGTGGAAGCAGAAAAACGCCATTGAGGCGCAGTGGATACTGACCCAACCGCCTCACCGCATGGAAGCCACGGCCTACAGCAAACCCGGCGTGCGGTTGCATCTGCGCTATGCATTTGCCCCAACCCCGGAGGGCAACACGCATATGACGCTGGAGGTACGGTGGCAAGCCCCTAGGGTGTTTCGGGGTATAGTGCCGCGCGAGGCGGCCAAGGCGCAACAGGGGGTACTGGACCGCTTGCGTGATCATTTTTCTAATGGCTAACTTGAGGGCATGACGACGGACTCTGGTGACTGGAAAGCGATGGTAACGGCTTGCCAAAATGGCGACGACGAAACGGTGCGGTATTATCTGGACCAAGGCATTGACCCGGATTTTCAGCACCCGGAAATGGGAACTACGGCACTGCACGAAGCCGCCTTGTACGGGCACCTGCCCGTGGTGGAGTTGCTGGTGGGCCGGGGTGCTTCGCTTAGCATAGAACGGGAGTTTGGCGGAGGTACGCCGCTAGAGGTAGCCCAACAGGCCGGGCATCGGAATATTGCGGACTGGCTAGCCGGAAAACAACCGCCCAAGAAGGGCAAGCGTTGGTTTCGCCGGGGCTAACCAAGCAATTGGCTGATGCCGATACAAGTTTGTATCTTAGGTGATCCCCAAAAGGTAGATGAAATGAACATAACAACGTTTACTAAGCAAATGAAGCAGGGCGAGGACCCACTTTTTGAAGCGCTGCATCGGCTCAAACAAGTACGTTTGGAGCAGGTGAAGTCTTCGCAGAAGTTTGCCGGGTGGAATCCCTGGAACCCTGCATCCTAAATTCAACGGCCTACGGGCCGTTTTTTTAGCCTACACTTTTTTGCCCATGCCAGATTCTGCCTTGGCCAACGCCGCAGTGGCTTTGCTCAGTGATTCACCTCAAGTACAAACATGGCCCGCCTTGCAAAAGCGAGTGGCGGCTTACCAGTTGGGAAACAGTGGTAAGCATCCGTGTGATTATGTGCGCTGGGCTTGTACCACTGCGGGGGGTTCTGCAGAGGCCGCCGTACCCGGCATGGCTGCGATCTTTGCCTGCATGGAGAGCATTCGGCTGGTAGATGACTTGCTAGACGAGGACCCCGACGGCCTGCAACATGAGGTAGGCACCGGGACCACGGCCAACCTGGCGGTGGCCCTACAAGCACTGGCCCACCGTGCGGTGCATAGGAGTACACTCACTACGGAAGCCAAGGAGCAGGTGCTGCACTGCCTGGATACCATGATGCTGGATACTGCGCACGGCCAAAATGAAGAGCTAGGTAGTACGGGTACAGAAGAGGAGTATTGGCGGATAGTCCGGCTGAAAACCCCACCCCTGTTTAAAGCTGCCCTGTATGTAGGGTGCAGGCTGGGTGGCACGGACCTTGACACCGCCCAGCAGGTGAGCACTCTGGGCCGTTGGCTGGGCTTGCTCACCCAGGTAAGTGATGATCTGCACGATGTACTGCAGGACAAAGTAACGCCGGACTGGCTACAACCGAATAAGAATCTGGCTTTGCTCTTTATGCAGGTAGCGGAGTATCCCGGGAAGGAGGAGTTTCTTGAGCGACTGGCCCAAGTGGAACACCACAATGACCTGGCCTGGCTACAGCAACAGTTGATCAGCCAAGGGGCCATTAGCTATGGCTGTAATAAGATAGTGGAGCTATTTCAGCAGGGGAATCAACAGGCCTGGCCCGAGTCCTTTGCGCTGCCTGCAAAGCAAGTTTTTAGGACGTATCTGGTACAAGTGGAACACCTGCTTACCCAGTCGGGAATTGCAGTGCCGGAGTTTCTAAGGACCTAAACATCTATTCCCGGTAATCCGCATGCCCGAGTGAGCCGTCCGCTCGGGTGATATTTGTCTCCGCACCGGGCACCACGTCCGTATTGTGTGCTGAGGCGCAGGGCCACCCTTCTGGGTGTTTGCGCACCACAAAGCTGAACACATTGAACCGTGGCCCGGGTGCTTCCACTCCGGCCTGGGGCGTTTGCCCCGTAAGTTTCATGCGGGCATGTACCACCGCAATCTCTTCCGTCAGGTATTTTACCGTAGTTCGGCGCAGCTCGGCCTGCGAATCTTTGAAAATAACCCGCAGCCCGTATTCATGTGCGCGGTAAATGGCAGCCTGGTCATGCCACCAAAGCCCCACCACGTTCACAAACTCAGCATCTTCCTCGAATAGCGCCGCCAGCTGATTTGCCCGGTGGGCATTCCAGGCAACCACAAAAGCCCGGGGGATATCCTCAGGTTCTGCAATGGCAAAGGGAGTTTCTTGGTGCATACTTTCAATACATGGGTAACCACTAGCTGTCTCGGAAATATAGATTTAGCCATACCCTATTTATCCAGGCTTACCCTAAGGGCAGTCTTTTCATACATTCAACGCAGAAAGTTAAACCTAGGAAAACTACAACTTTATGTTTTTTACTTAAATTACTTCC
>JBCBHI010000812.1:0-2956 GCA_038525885.1 Bacteroidota bacterium | reverse complement strand
CATCAGGATTCATAAGAGGGACCACATATACGGTGTATTTATCGAGAAAATCTTCGGCTAGTTCGCTTTTGGAAACCATCTCATCAATGAATCCTTATGGAGTAGACGGAGGGCACTGGCGCCACAATGTAGGCGGTATTGATCTTAACCGGGACTGGGCAGATTTTAATCAACCTGAAACCCGTGTGGTGCGTGATTTCATGCTCAATCAGGTAGCCCAAGGCCATCGATTCGATTTCGCCATCGACTTCCATTCCACTTGGGAAGATATATATTATCCGCTGCCAGACTCCATTTCTGGGTCCTTGCCCCGGTTAGTACCCCGCTGGCTGGATAGTCTACAGGCTAAATTGCCAGGCCCAAAACCCACCATTCGGCCTACAAAATCCATTGAGCCTACTTTGGTGTCCAGGAACTATTTTTACAAGCAATTCAATGCAGAAGCCATTGTATTTGAACTTGGCGATAATACGGATCGGGACTTTCTTCAAATGAAGGGGGAAGTAGCGGCGCAAGAATTAATGAAACTAATGCTTTCTTACAATGAGTAAACCTCTTGGATTACGGACGGTGGTATACCGAGTGCCGGGCAAAGAACTGGAAAAGGCCCGGGCTTGGTACACCAATGCCTTCAGCACCGTGCCCTATTTTAATGAACCCTTTTATGTAGGCTTCAACATAGGTGGGTACGAACTAGGCCTGCAACCTGAAGAACAAGACCAGGATGGCGTCCGAGGGAGTAATTCGGTAACCTATTGGGGCGTAGAAGATATCCAAGTAAGCTACGACCACTTCATAAACCTAGGTGCCCGTGTGCATGAAGAACCTCATTCTGTAGGTGGCCCACTTCTGGTAGGTTCTGTTTGGGACCCCTGGGGCAATCTCATTGGTTTGATTTACAACCCAGAGTTTAAAATTAGCCCTTGACCCAAACACTCGAATGCACGTTCGGTTAGGTTGCCATGAGCGATAATTCTTTGGCAAAACCTTGGATGCGCACCGTTTTGCGCATCGCCGCCGTGTACAATATCCTGTGGGGAGCGTGGGTAGTGCTAGCTCCCCAATCCTTCTTTGAGCTTGCGGGCATGGAACTGATAAACCACCCTACCGTTTGGCAAGGGATGGGAATGGTCATTGGTGTATATGGCTTAGCGTACTGGTGGGCAAGCTTTGATCCCATCGGCCAGTGGCCTATAGTAATGGTTGGGTTTCTAGGCAAAATTTTTGGCCCAATTGGTTTTGTTTGGAACTACTTCACCGCTGACCTGCCCGTTGGGTTTGGGATTACCCTACCTACCAACGACTTAATCTGGTGGGTACCCTTCTTTTTGATCCTCAGAGCGGGCTATCAAACCCACGGTTTTAAGGTAAAATCATGAACCTGGCCCGGATCAGCCTTGGGATTCAAGTTGGATTTTATTTGGTAGCGGGGGTCAACCATTTCCGAGATCCCCAATTTTATCTTCCTCTTATTCCCGATTACCTACCCTCCCACTCAGGTCTAAATTTTCTCAGCGGAATTATCGAAGTCCTTCTGGCACTGGGGCTAGCCTGGTCCAAAACCCGGAAGATATCCTCCATGGGCATCATAGCCATGCTGCTAGCCTTTATTCCCTCACACATACATTTCATTCAGCTGGGAGCCTGCGTGCCCGATGGCCTGTGTACTCCCGTATGGGTGGCATGGTTTCGGTTGGTCATAATACACCCATGTTTTATCTTTTGGGCCTATTGGCAAGGCCGCAAACGGTTGCAATAGTCAAACCACAGATTTTGGTATTTTTCGATGATGGAATACTTGGGCATTGATATTGGCGGCACCGGAATCAAAGGTGCAGTAGTAAATGTTGAGACCGGTGAACTGGTCACCGAACGCATCCGCGTACTTACTCCCCAACCCGCTACTCCACAGGCAGTGATGGAGACAGCCAAAGAAGTGATGGAAGCACATGGCTGGCAAGGTCCCGTAGGTGTAGGATTCCCTGCGGCAGTGCGCAGCAGTAATGTTAAAACTGCCTCCAACATTGACCCCAGCTGGATAGGTATCAATGCCGATGAAGAGTTTTCCAAAGTATTGGGCCAACCCACCCGGGTGATCAATGATGTGGATGCTGCAGGGCTGGCAGAAATAAAATTTGGCGCAGGCAGACATCATACCGGATCTGGATCGGTGCTAGTCATTGCCGTAGGTACAGGGATTGGCTCTGCGCTATTTACCAAAGGCCATTTGGTACCCAATACGGAGCTAGGCCACCTGCTACTGCACGGTAGAGCCGCGGAGCTCTATGCCAGCAACAAAACCCGCGAACAACAAGAACTCTCCTGGAAAGAATGGGGCCTGCGCCTGAACGAATTCTTACTGAAACTAACCGCGCGGTTTTGGCCTGACTTAATCATCCTGGGGGGCGGCGTAAGCAAGAAGTTTGAGAAGTACGGTGGACAACTGGATGTGGAAGCTGAGGTAGTCCCTGCAGAATTGAAAAACCATGCGGGTACCATTGGTGCCGCCATGGCCATACATAACCAGACGGTACTGAACGCTTAAAACTGCCCGTCAGACAAGTTAACTTCCTGAGTCTGGGAGTCAATAATCTTACCCTGCTCACATTTGAGCACCCTATTGGGGTACTGTGACACAAAACCGTGGTTGTGGGTAGCCATGACCACGGCGGTACCACTACGATTAATCTCAAGGAAGAGCTTAAAAATCCCCTCGGCTACCTCGGGGTCTAAGTTTCCGGTAGGCTCGTCGGCCAGTAAAATCAAAGGCTCGTTGAGCAAGGCACGCGCAATCACGACTCTTTGCTGCTCCCCCCCACTCAGCTGGTGAGGATATTTCACATCTACTGAACCAAGTCCTACCCGCATCAGCACTTCAGCCTGGCGGGCTTTGATCTTGCCTCTATCCCGCCAGCCAGTAGCCGAGAACCTCAACTTTGTGATGCGGGCTACTGGC
>JBCBHI010000811.1:0-2961 GCA_038525885.1 Bacteroidota bacterium | reverse complement strand
GTTGGTATTGGGTGAGCTGTATTCCACCATTACCTTTTGGCCGGTGGCCGCAGCCACGCCATATTGTTCGGTCTCGGCTATGGCAGCCAATACCTTCACCCAGGCTGCATCGCCTATTTCCAGGTTTAGGAATCCCTTCACTACGTTGAACCCGCTGAGCAGTTCGGAGCTCTCCTGCACCTTCTCCCCAATCCGTTGGGCGGCTACGTCCGGCTTCTCTTTGGTGATGCGGCTGTAGGGGAAAGTGACAAAGGTGTAGGTGCCCGCAAACTCCTTTTTGGTGGGTTGCAGGGTTACTTTATCGGCAATGCTCTCGCCATAAAGTGCTTCGAAGGCATCCGCTACTGCGGTACTTAGGGCCTGTTCCAGGTTCATTCTATGATGCTCAAAGTGTTTCCGTCGGCAAAAATAACCAAGATTATGAGGTATCAGCCTTCTTGGGGCAAAGGTTCAGCAGAGGATGTGGGTCCGGGGTCTAATTTTAGGCTTCGAGGGGCGGCTTTTCTTGGTGCCGATAGGTCGGTATGGGCAAGAATATGGATATCTGTAGGAGGGGTTCCGTCGTGCCTACGGCACTGGAATGGGTGGGATGGTCTTTTCCTGGCCTTGAAAGACCAGGCTGAATTTACGCCGTCGCTACCGCGGCTAGTTAATTTGCCTACACCACTCCAGCCATCCTGAGTAGTAATTTTTTTGGGCGGGCCAACCACACAAAGTGGAACGCCGCCCTTGCGCGATGATGAGGGCAAGCACGGGTCAGACGGGTATCTGTATGCAATTGAATTCCGTTTTCTAAAACCTCTACTAAATTAAGATAACCCATTTATGCGGCAGAAATACCTTTTTTTGACTCGGAAATAGTCTATTATTCCGGCTATCTTTTCGCTAATAATTCACAAATAATAAGGGTCATTTCCATGAGCATTACAGCTTTTTTTGCGTGCAAAACTGGGAATGTTAACCAGCAAGGTATGATCCCACTCTTTGGTTTTTCAACTCGTTGCCAAACAAATAGAATATTTGCTTGTGATTTCGTAATTTTAAGAATACGAATGCATCAAGCTCTACAGATTCATATAGCCCCAGAAATGGAGGTAACACACAAGGGATTTCCCGGTGTTACCTTCTTGGTCATTGATGTAGTGTTTTTAAACAAAAATTTGCCTCTTGCAAAATGTGTACATCTTCTTGATGACGAATTCCACGTGATGTATTTTCCCTCTGATTCGTTAAGAAAAACAAAATAATTTTCAGATCTTTGCCCCCCTTTAGTTTTGATGAGGGGTGTTGATAACCCGCCAGGGTTAAGTTGCTGAAATTCAGAGAGTTGCAAATAATCCTATCACATGAGTGAATACCTGCAAGGCTAGTAAGGACCTAGGTCTGGAGATTCCACTCTTTTGCAAGCCCCTATTATCCAAGTAAAATAGAATCGTTAGTCACCCCTTTCCCTAGCGAATTCCTCATAGTCTAAAACAAAAAAGCCCTCTTTCGAGGGCTCTTATTACCTGTTCACATTTCAATGTCATCCGATTCTTTCTAATACGAGAGCCGTGCGGTTTGTGTTGTACACACTCAGTTTATTTACTCCATCTTCCTCAAAAGTCTCAAATACCTGACTCTCATCTATGCGGTTGTGTCCGCCAAACTGGGCAGCATCGCTATTAAGGATGATTCGGTACTGGCCTGCCTGGGGCACGTAGAACTTGTAATTGGGGATGGCGTGGCTGGGGTGGAAGTTCCAGAGGAAGATCAGGTTGCCCCGCTCGGCCACAATCGTTTTGTTGGTCGCATCCATATTGAGCTGCTGTGCCTGCAGGCTGGCCGGGATGTTCTTGTCCCGGAGCAGTGTCACCATGCCCTCGTCCCAGTTGTTTAGGTACTGGTACTTCAATTCTGGGTGGTCCACCAGGCTCCACTGCCGGCGGGCGTATTTGTAGCTCCAGTCGTTGCCCTCGCGGGGGAAGTCAATCCACTCCGGGTGGCCAAATTCGTTGCCGATGAAGGTGAGGTAACCCTCGCCGCCCAGGGCCCCGGTAAACAGCCGGATCAGCTTGTGCAAGGCCATACCCCGGTCAATCACCAGGTGATCATCGTCCTTGTGCATATGCCAGTACATCTCCTTGTCCATGAGCCAGAAAGCCGTGGTTTTATCGCCTACAATAGCCTGGTCGTGTGACTCTGCGTAGGCGATGGTGCCTTCCTTGTAGCGGCGGTTGGTCATTACACTCCACAGCTCCTCAATGTTCCAGTCGTCATCGCTCTTTTCCTTCAGGTACTTGATCCAGAAGTCAGGGATGCCCATGCCTAACCGAAAGTCGAATCCAATGCCGCCGTCTTCGGGAGTGCGGGCAATGCCTGGCATGCCGCTGAAGTCCTCAGCAATGGTCATGACCCCGGCTTTGGTTTGGTGGGCCACCGTATTGGCAAGCTGAAGGTAGGTGACGGCATCCCACTCTACGCCGTCCTTGAAATACTTATCGTAATGGTCGAACTCCGTGTGGTCTCCATGGTGGAAATAGAGCATACTGGTGATGCCGTCGAAGCGGTACCCGTCGAAGTGGAACTCCTCCAGCCAGTAGCGTACGTTGCTGAGCAGGAATTGCTGCACCTCGCGCTTGCCGTAGTTGAACAGCTTGCTGTCCCAGCTGTTGTGGTAACCGCGGCCGCCCTCGTGGAAGTACTGCCCCTCGGTACCGTCAAAAAAGCTAAGTCCCTCCGCTTCATTTTTTACGGCATGGGAGTGCACCAGGTCCATAATGACGGCCAACCCTTCCTCATGTGCCTTATTGATGAGGTATTTTAGCTCCTCAGGGGTGCAACACCATACAGCTCATGGCCATTCAGGAGCACCCCTACTATGGGTCCTTCGGCTATCACGTAGCCAACTTCTTTGCGCCCAGCAGCCGGTTTGGCACCCCTGAGGAGCTAAAATACCTCATCAATAAGGCACATGAGGAA
>JBCBHI010000810.1:0-2974 GCA_038525885.1 Bacteroidota bacterium | reverse complement strand
ATATCCAGGAATACCAATTCGTCGGCCTTGTGGTCGGTATACAGTTTGGCAAGGTCTACCGGGTCACCAGCGTCACGCAGTCCTACAAAGTTGACCCCCTTTACAGTGCGGCCATCCTTTATATCCAGGCAGGGAATAATGCGTTTTGTAAGCATATCAAGAGTTTACAAAGCCCGATAAGGCCTCCATAGAAATTGCACCTTCGTAAAAGGCCTTACCCACAATAGCACCGTACACCCCTACATCCTGCAAGCGGTGTAAGTCTTCTAGCTCGGCCACCCCGCCACTAGCAATCAGTTTCAATTGCGGAAAGTGGGATATCACCTGACGGTATAGCTGGGTAGCGGGGCCACTCATCATGCCGTCTTTATTTACATCGGTACAGATGGCGTATTCTACTCCACGGTCCAGGTACATTTCCAGAAACTCAAAAAGCTCCCAGTTCGATTGCTCCTGCCAGCCGTGCACGGCTATCTGCATATTTTTCACGTCGGCACCCAGAATGATGCGCTCGCTGCCAAACCGACTGATCCAAGTCATCACCCGTTCGGGCTCTCGTGCCGCTATAGAACCCGCCGTTACCTGATGAACTCCTGCATTGATGATGGTCTCCACATCCTCTTCTCGTCGGATGCCTCCTCCGAAATCTACCTGCAGGGTGGTGTTCTCGCATATGGCCTGCACTACAGGCAGGTTGACCAATTGCTTCGCTTTGGCCCCATCCAGGTCTACTACGTGCAAACGCCTGATGCCTGCCGCTTCAAATTGCTGGGCTACCGAAACAGGATCGTCCGAGTACTCCTTCTTCTGCGCATAGTCCCCCTGCGTAAGCCTTACGCATTTGCCATCTATTAAGTCAATTGCCGGAATGATTTCCATAGATTGTTACCCTTCGTACTCCAAGAAGTTCTTCAAGATTTGCATTCCTTCATCGCCGCTCTTTTCCGGGTGGGCCTGAATGGCAAGGAAGTTATCACGGTGCATCACCGCACTAAATTCATTTATATAGTCACTAGTGGCTATCGTGTCTGATGACAAATCCGCATAGTAGCTATGTACAAAGTAAACATACGCCATGTCCGAAAGCCCCTTTAGTAGGGGATGGGCCTTAGGAACCAATAGGTTGTTCCACCCTATATGCGGCACCTTCAGTTTGGGCTCAAACTTACGCACCTTGGCGTCAAAAACACCCAAGCACGGCGTGTCGTTTTCTTCCGAATGTTTGCACATTAATTGCAGACCCAAGCAAATGCCCAGAAACGGTTGCGTCAGCGAGGGAATTACCGTGTCCAAGCCTGCCTTTTTCAGGTAGTTCATGGCAGTGCTGGCTTCACCCACCCCAGGAAAGATTACCTTGTCGGCAGCGCGAATCACTTCGGGATCATCGCTTACCGTAGGTGTAATGCCCAACCTGCCCAAGGCGTGCTTTACGGAGGCCAGGTTGCCGGCATTGTATTGAATGATGACTAGGTTCATGATGCTCGTTTCGGGGGGCGAAAATAGCACATTTGTGCATTCGCCACCCCCTTACTCAATGATTATACTATGGGTGCTTGTTTCAGACGGAGGTCTAGCTCAGCCTCCACCTCATCTATGGAAGCATAAAGCTGCTCGTAGGAGTCGATGATAAAGTACTGTGTCTGGAAAGCATCCTTTCTATACGGAGAGTCCAGTATTTGTCCTACATCGTAGGCATGATGTTCCGGTTGATGGCTAAGGCTGTATTCCGTTTCTCCGGCTGAGGATAGGATACCCGCTCCATATATATGCAATTGGTCATTTTCGGAGATCAGCCCAAACTCAATGGTGAACCAATAAATACGTGATAGCAATTCAATGGCCCAGGAGTCATCTAGGTGCTTGAGGGCAATCTTACTGAGGGCTTCTAAAAAATCTACATATGCCTGGTTCGTAAGTAAAGGCACATGTGCAAATACATCGTGGAACATATCAGGTTCTTCCAGATAGTCCAGTTCTTTCATTTTGCGAAGCCAAGTGGTGGCCGGGAAAAGCTTATTGCTTAGCTGCGTAAAGAAAAGATCGTCGTTTACAATGCCCGGTACTACGGTGAGTCCCCATCCGGTAGCTTGGTCAAGCAACGGATTGGTCTGGCTAAAATCGGGGATCTGGTCTGCAGTGAAGTTTATGCGCTCCAGCCCAAGCAGGAACTCTGCAGTGGCCGCTTTTGGCAACCTCTCCATTTGCCTTTTAAACAGAATGCTCCAGACCTCTTGGTCTTCGGCAGTGTAGTTTTCGTAAACCTGAGTCAATGCTCCCATGTCTGACAGATGTTTTTGGTAAGGGGGTGAACAAAAAAAGGCCTGACTCCTTTGTTTCGGAATCAGGCCTTATTCGATTTGCATTTTAGGCAGGCGAACACACCACTATCTCTCCGAAACCCACGGGGGCGACAGATAATAATAGTAGTAATGATGGTTCTTACTGCTGTACATGGATGCAAACTATAGAACGTTTTCTAAACAACCAACTGCAACAAAGGGTAATACTCGAAAATGTCAAACACCCACCATGAGTCATTCCCCACTACGTGCCCTTACTGAAGTACTTCTGAAAGCCGCCAATAGATTAGATCTAGCTAGGCTGACACAACTTGTCTCAGAAGATCACCAACGGATTGAGATAGATGGGAGTGGGAAATCCATTGTTCTGACTCGCCCAGTCGAGTGGATGGAATTTCTGCGCAGGTCGTTTGCTGCATTAAAGTCCGTTCAGGATAAACTGGATTGGGAGATCCTGGATTTCACGGAGCAAGTGGAGGATTCTTTGGGAATTGTTCGGTTAAAATATCGTCAGACGGGTTTAGTAGCCGGGCAGCTAGCCACTCAGCTGTTTTGGGTTAGTCTGGTCTGGAAACAAACGGAGGAAGGTTGGAAAAATAGCCTATGGCATGCTTCCAGATTAGAGGTTAGGCCTGTTTAAGGACCTTATCCTAGGGTGTCTCCATCCACATAGG
>JBCBHI010000809.1:0-2982 GCA_038525885.1 Bacteroidota bacterium | reverse complement strand
GCCCCCACAACCGCTGCAACCTGAGCAGCCACTATCGCCGCTACAGCCACTCCCAAACCCAGGGCCGGAGCCATCAACGGCATCATACCCGCTACTGAAATCCTCATCCATGGCCCCATAGGAGGCACTATCTACGTACAAAAAGGCGGAGCCTCCCTTTCTCATCGACCGGAAATACTCCTGGTCCACGGTGGAGAACGTATCCATAAGTTTCTGGAAAGCAGCTTGGTCGTATTTTTCTAGCAGGTATAAATTCCCGCCAATCCTTTGTAGCAGTTGGGTTACTGCCTCTGGGTGTTCGTCAAGGTTGGCGGGCAGGGAATGGGCCAGGTAGTTCAAGGCTGCTTCCAACTTTTGCTTCTGCCCTTGCCCATATTCGTTGAGTTGGATCTTACGGGTAATCTTCTGCCAAGCCCCTTGCTTGAAGCTAATGGACAGAATAGGGTGATGCAGCATCCGAGAATGCACGAAGCTGCCCAAGGATTTACCGTTCTCGTATGCTATTCTGACCAGACTACTGAGGGTATACTCCATCTCGCCATCCTCCCGAAAGGGGGTTATGAATACCTTTTCATAAAGAGAAGGTTCGTAGCCTGGGTAAGCAGGTCCTCTGGAAACGAAGGCGGCTTCTTCACCTCCAGCCCCATCCTCTATGGATCTCACTTCCATAGCCAATACCGATCTGACTACCAGATCAATGTGCGTATAGCGCAACAGTTCTTTAAAGGTGGCCTTCTTATGCTCTAGAATAAGATACGCTTCTGCTGGCTTTAACTCGGTAAGAATTTGTACACTCATAACCACTTAGGTTTTCTAATGATCCAATGCCGGTGGAGGTTTACGCGCTGGAATCGAATTTGGCCAAATCGGACGGTTGCCGAAGGCCAAATATCCGAGGGAGGTTGTACCCCAAAATAGTCTTGATATTTCGATTTTGTCAAGGCATACCAATCGTCAAACTTATCCTTCTCTTCCTGACCTCCTTTCGTAGGGCCGTGGTGTACTTCCCTACCCAAGGTCTTTTTGCAGAAATCTTGCCAATAGGACTGGGTGTAAAGCAGATGCAGGTGCCACGCCTGGTCTACTTGGTCGGAGGGGGTAAGCGGATGGTCTACTACACAGATTAGAAACATAAAGCGCTTGTACTCCATCAGTACCCGATGGGCATAGGCTAAGGGCCAGCCATTTTCGCGAGCCAGCCGATCTGGGAAAGCGAAGGCAGCGCGGGGGTCCCCAATGGTGAACTTCTTTATCCGTTCCCAGAGGGCCTTTTGCTCATTGGTCATTACTTATAGTTAAGCTCACGACGGGTCAAAAACCGGAGTACCCAATCGGACATAAGCGGCCGCACCGCAAACAGAAACTTAGTTTTGGCTCCCACATACCATACCGTGCGTTTGCGCCCGGTAGCTGCCTTCCAGGTTACCTTAGCTACATCCTCCACCGTGAGTTTCACATCCTTTAGGGTAAGGCCCTGGTACAGATGAATGTAATCGTCTACCATACGCGTACGGGTGTAGATGGGCAGCACTGCCGTCACGTGGATGCCGAACTTGGCCAGGCCCAACCTCCAGCCCTCTGTAAGGTGTCGCACACCTACCTTGGTGGCCGCATATACCGTCAGCTCAGGGTTTCCGTAGATGGCCGAAGCCGAGGACAGGTTTATCAACCGGCTGTTGGGGGTGGATTTCAGCAATGGTAAAGCCTGGTAGGTCATAGTAATCGGCCCTACCATGTTGAGTTCTACCATCTGCTGGTAGTCCTGTAAGAGAGACGCTTCAAACTCCCCTACCCTCGCCATACCTGCATTGTTCACCAGCACATCCAACCTACCATCGGTCTGCTTAGTGAAGTGTTCCAGGGCTCCTTTGGCGGAGTCAGGATTGGTTACATCCAGCGCTCCAGATACCAGATTGGGGGCATTCAGGGTGGAAACTGCCTTATCCAGTTCCTCCGTGTCCAGGTCATAAATCCCTACAAACCAGCCGCGTTGCAGAAACAGTTTGGCGATGGCCAGGCCAATACCCCGGGCACCTCCGGTGATAAAAATACTTGGTTGATTACCCATCTTACTAAGATGCCAGGTTCGTTCAGATTTTCAAATGGATTCTGTATAGATGGGACAAAGGGCAGCCCTGCTTGCGGCAAAAACGGGAAGTGTCAATTTTGATCAATGAAATCAGACCCACAGGTATACATTGTGGTAGGCCTAATGAATCAATTCTCTTACTTTTCGGCCTAATTCCTGGAAGATTTATGAAAAACCACTCCCAAGCCCCGGATACTTTGGCCGTTCATGCCGGAAATCACCCCGATTCTGAGTTTGGTGGGGTCGTAACACCCCTATATTCTGCCACAGCCTATCCTTATTTGGAGCGCGAGCATTTCCCTTATCCCCGCTATTTCAACATCCCCAATCATGATGTAGTAGCCAAGAAGCTGGCCGCCCTGGAGCGTACCGAATCGGCTCTTTGTCTCTGTAGCGGTATGGCGGCCATCAGCACGGCCTTTTTCACCTTTCTGCAGGCGGGAGACCATGCTGTGTTCCAGCGGAGTGTGTATGGGGGGACCTTTAGCCTGATCACCAAACAGCTAGAGCGTTTTGGGATCACCTACTCCTTTGCCGAGGGGCAGCGGGTAGATGATTTTGCCGCCGTGATGCGGCCAGAAACCAAGCTGGTTTACTTGGAAACACCTTCCAATCCGCTGTTGCGGATCACCGACATCCCTGGGGTAACGGCACTAGCCAAGCAGCGGGGCGCCCTCACCATGGCCGACAATACCTTTGCTTCCCCTATCAACCAGACGCCCCATGAGCTGGGCGTAGATATTGTGATGCACAGCGCTACCAAGTACCTGGGAGGACATAGTGACATCACCGCCGGTATGCTGGCGGGCAAGCGGGAGCACATAGAGGCCATTCTGCAAACGGCCCGGCTTATGGGCGGCAGTCTGGCGCCCGAAACGTTGGTATTGCTGGAG
>JBCBHI010000808.1:0-2983 GCA_038525885.1 Bacteroidota bacterium | reverse complement strand
TTTCAAACGAACTTTCTTCGTTTGGGGATGCAAATATGGGGGATCGCTTCTTTTAATCCAATACTGAGGTGGAAAAAAATCGATCCCCCTGAAATTATTTTTCGGATTTAGCCAATCTCGATGCGAACTCCTTCGGTAACGGGGTGGCCTACGCAGTTGAGTACGTAGCCTTCTTCCATTTCTTCGTCAGAAAGCCCTTCGGTTTCGTCCATGGTTACTTTGCCAGAGAGTAGTTTGCCGCGGCAGGCGGTGCACAGTCCGCTTTGACACGAATAAGGAATGTCGATGCCCTCGTCTAAGCCGGTTTCCAGAATAGAATACCCTGGTTCTACAGTAAAGCTATGCTCCTCCCCATCCAGAATGATGGTCACCTCGTAGGCTTTGTTCGGATCTTCAGCCATATCTTCAGTTATTTGTATGTTTTCTTGTGTATGTGTTCTACTGGTGGGTTGGGTAGGGCTGCTAGCAAATACCTCACGTTTCTGGCGATCGCCAGGAATCCCCAAAGTATCGAGTGCAGTTTGGTAGATCTCCATTAGCCCTCCTGGTCCACAGATGTAGTATTCGGTATTGTGAACGCCCAAATTGGGTAGTTGTTTGAGGATTTCGACTAAGCGGCCGGGAGTAAGTAGGCCGGAGAGCCCTTGCCAATTCGGTGAAGGTTCGTCCAGGATGTGCAAAACCGTAAGTCTGTCGCTGTATTGGTCCTTTAGGGTTTCCCACTCCCGAGCGAACATGACGTTTTCCTCATTTCGGTTGGCATAAACCAGGGAGACCTGGCTGCCGGGTTCTTGGGCCAGGATGGTTTTGCCAATGCCTAGCAAGGGAGTGATACCACTCCCGCCACCTAGCAACACTACATGGCGCGTATTGTGCCGGGCAGGTTCCACGCTGAAGTTGCCTAAGGGCTTCATAGCGCGAATGGTCATGCCTGGCTTGGCCTCGTCGTTCAGGTAGTTGGACATGAGGCCGTCATGTACCCGCTTGATGCCTACGGCAGGGTGAGGGTCTAGGCCAGGGGAAGAACAAAGGCTATAAGACCTCCGTACGGATTGCCCATCGATGTCAACAATAAGGGTCAGGAATTGGCCCGCCTGATAGGAAATGCCTTCGCTTGGCTCTTCGAAAAAGAGGCAAATAGAATCCGCGGTGGGATGTTCGATGGCGTGTATGGTCAAATCGAGGTACTGAGACATGGCAAAGCCTAGCTTAGTAGCGCGCAAAAATAGCGGCTAGCAACCAGAGTACATAGCCGGGACCCCGGATTCTCGGTATATGGCATTATCCGACAATATCTCAGTTAGATGCTCTTCCGTTTCCGGTTTTCTCTTTATTGAATAGGTGCTCTGGCATTGGGCAGCCCTCATTTCTGATGTAATATAGGCTGCTGCGGGTTTATTGCTGTAGGCTATGTTATTTGGTCACAATTTCGATAGAGAGGGCTTTTTTGGGCATGATCATTGCTTTTTGATCGTTAGGTTTATAAACCTGCAATCAGATTACAACTAATTCGACTTTCTGAAAGTCTGATTAGTAGACCTAAAACACTGACCTCATGAAGGCGTATTTGCCCGTAGTGTTCTTGAGCCTTTTGTTGAGTTGTGAGTGGGAAGAACCCGCCCCCTTGAGGATCCGATTCGTCAATGAGACGGGTTTTGCTATCAAAAATCTTGTTTTTCACGCCTACCAGCAAGAGATCTTTATACCTCAATTAGCCTCCAAACAAACATCTGATTTCCAGCCAGCTGCCATAGCTTTCCCTCGTGGATACCTGAAAGTAGAGATAGAGGGCAAAGACTATGAGCTCTTTCCCATAGCGTATGCGCAAGAGATTCCCCTGCCCATTGGGGACTACACTTATCGCATCCGATTGGCTGATTCCCAACCCCATTCGCTCACCATGACCCTCAACAACCTAGAATGAGCTTTTATCGATTGGTTTTAATTCTATCATCGTAACCCCCAAAGAACCCGCCTTGTGCGGGTTTTTTTATGTATCGGAAGAGAACTCGGGGTTGATGAGTTTTAGCTGGACAGCTTTCATGAGGAGCTCCCGGATGTTCTTGACTTGGAGCTTGTCCATGATGTTACGTTTGTGAGTTTCCACCGTGGTGGCCGCAATGAAAAGCTTTTCTCCTGCCTCTTTGCTAGAATAACCTTTTGCAATAGATTCAAGCACCTCTTGTTCGCGGGTAGTCAATGAGGTGCCAAAGGCCGGACTTCTATCCTCGGTTTTTAATCCACTTCTGATCAACTTGTTGACTTCCCGGCTGAAATATTCGCCGTGTTCTATCACCTCTTGAATGCAGATGAGCAACTCGTCGGCCGTGTTCTCTTTAAGCACATACCCGTGCACCCCCGCTTTTATGAGTTCCTGGATGATATGGGGCTCTTCATGCATAGTAAGCATGACTACTTTGGGCTGAGGAATGATTTTGGTCAGGATTTCTTCGGCGGTTTCCTTACCTCCTTTGCCTGGCATGCTATAGTCCAGCAGCACTACATCTGCCGTTTCTTTTTCCAAAAACTCCAGCAAAGCCTCGCCACGGTAGGACTTATGGACGACCTTCAAGGATGGTTCAGCATCAATTAAGTTCTCAAAGGCGCCAACCACTAGTTTGTGATCATCGCAAATAGCTACTCGAATAGGGTTCATATTGGGATTGTTAAGGTGATGGTGGTACCTGCTTGAGGAGAAGAATCCAGATGCATATCTCCTTTATATTTTTGCACGAGTTCTTTAATGTTTTCCAGGCCAAGCCCTGCCTGAGTCGAATCCAAGGATGTGGCATCCATGCCTTTGCCATTGTCACTCACCATGATCTGGATTTCCTCCTGCCGTCGGAAAAGCTGTACTGTTAGGCGAGATGCCTCGGCATATTTAAGAGCATTGGTGATAATCTCCTGGGAGGATTGGTATAGCAGTCTTTCAAGCGTGGCATCAGGTAACCGTTCTTGTAGGCCTTGTGCGTCAAACTCCACG
>JBCBHI010000807.1:0-2987 GCA_038525885.1 Bacteroidota bacterium | reverse complement strand
TTATTATTCGCCATGTGACAAGCGGTGTGGCCACACAAAGAGAGGCTTTCGTACACCCGTCAGTATTTTCTTAGCAGGCCGTTGATCTCCTCTTCGGCCAACAAGTGAACACTGGATTTCAACTCTCCCCCCTCTTCCCATTCTATCAAACGGAAACCGGGCAAACTGTATCGAGAATAACGGTCAATTTCTGAGTAGTGGAAAATAGCCGGTGGGCAGGAAAGGTATTTTACCCCCCGGTGGATGGTCTCCTTCACCACGTGCACGTGCCCGTAAAACACGGCCTCTACTCGCGGCTGTTCATCCAGAATATCAAACAAATCATCCGCATTGAGTAGCTTGTACGGCTCCAGCTTGTCCATCACATATACCGGATGGTGGTGCACAAAAATCAGGCTCGGGTATTCTGAGTATTCCTTCAGCTGCCGGTTCAGCATATCCAGGTCCCGCTTGGAAAGTTGCCCGTACATCTCATCCGGGATGGCACTATTGAGTAGGATGATGTTGCGACCACCTAGCTGAAAAAACTTATCCTTTTCTACGGATAGTTGTTTTTCCATCTGGGACATCACGGTGGCATCATCATGGTTGCCAGGGATCCAATAATAGGGGACCTCTAAGGGCATCATGATCCTATCCAGAAGATAATAGGAGTCTACAAATCCGGCATCGGAAATATCTCCGGAAAGTATGATTGCCTCAGGAAAAGGATCTAGCCTACTTACCTCTCGCAGGATGCTCCGCAACGTTTCGCCCGGGGGGACTCCTTTGTTCACCTCGTACCGCAACTTCAGCAAATGCAAGTCACTAATTTGTACAATACGATGAAGGCCGCCCATGAATTTTGCGAGACAACAGTAGGGTTTTGGAATGACTTGAAAGATGGGACCTTAACGAAAAAATTCAAAGTCTTTGCCTTGATATTAATATTATCCCTATGAAAGGGGACTATTTTTCTTATACCTCTTGTCTCGAAAACTATGCTAAACTAGTAGTCTTTTGCTTCGGCAAAGGTTGCCCAATACATATTTTGGTAAGGCAATAATTGGGTATCTACTTGTATCTCTGAAAATCCGGCGGCCTCCAATTCGGACACAATTTGGGTAGGGTCAGGCTTTTCTTCCTCCGCAGGACCCACCGGTTGGTAGCCGGGCTTATACTCTACTACCATCAGCCAGCCATCCTTTTTCATACCCTGCTTCACCGCCTTAAAATATTCCACCCTATTCTGTATGAAACTATAGGTATTCACCACCAGTACTCCATCCACCTCTTCTTCCTGCAGCAAGGGGTCCTGTGGTTTGGCCAGTCGCACCTCTAGTTGCTGTGCCAGCGAGGCGGGCCCCTCGTCTCGCCTTTGCTCAATGAAGCGCAGAAACCGGGGATCGATGTCGATGGCAATGACAGAAGCCCCCGCCTCCACTAAGCGAAAGGAGAAAAACCCGGTCCCCGCGCCAATATCTGCCACCGTTTTGCCATTGAGTGGGCCCAACATAGCCAGCACCTTTTCTGGCTGTTGCCAGTCCAGGCGGATGGGAGCCTCATATTGGTCTACTAGTTGCCCGAACGGGTCGGTGTTCGTTTGCCTGGAGTCAGGCACGGGTAAGTTATAGGCAGGACTAATGGGTGGGGCTGTCCGCTCAGTGGTTTGGCAGGCCCCAAGTATTATCACAAAGAGAAAAACCTTATAGTGCGATAATCCCTTCAATTTTGCTGGCTTCCTGATAGATGGATACTACCTCCTCGCTAGAAGAGGCCATCATTTTGGCAGTTACAGATACGTACTTGCCTTTGCTACTGTCTTTGAGTTTCAACTCATGACGAGGAAAGAGCACCTCTACCTGAGTGAGTTTATCCTGCGGGACAATGAACTTGAAGGTATACACGGAGGGCCAGGTATGTACAGCATCCAGCTTTTCCTTGAATCCCTCGATATCAAATTCTTTGTTCATGCTACTCCAGTATTCAATCAGTCTACTTCATTTACTTTTGGCGGCCTCATGCTCAGGATAACACCTGATACACAATAAGGGCCGAGGCATAGGCCAGTCCAGTCATGAAGAAAAGCTGGGCCATGGGCCAAAACATCGACCTTGTTTCACGGTAGGTTATCGCCAAGGTGCTCATACACTGCATAGCAAAGGCATAAAACACCATGAGGGATAAGCCCAGGGCTAAGGTATACCTTGGTTCTCCTGTTTCAGGCACGGTCTCGGCTCGCAACCGATCCTGAATGCCCAACTGATCATCTGCATCCCCCACCGAGTAGAGAGTAGCCAAAGACCCTACAAACACCTCTCTGGCGGCAAAGGACGTCAATAGCGCAATCCCGATTTTCCAGTCATAACCCAGTGGGGTTATCACGGGCTCAATAGCCTTGCCAATGTGCCCAGCATAGGACTGCTCAAGTTTCATAGAAGCCAGAGCAGCCTGAGCTTCTTCATCCGCCTCACCAGGTGCAGGCTGGTCAGCATATTGCATTTCCCACTCGGTTTGTGCCCGGGCCATGTCTTTGGCTGGGCCATAGGTAGCCAGTACCCATAGCACAATGGAAATAGCCAGAATAACCCGCCCTGCTTCCAGCACAAAAGCTTTTACCTTCCCCAGTATGGTCATACCCACATTGCGCCACCGGGGCCACTTGTAGGTGGGCATCTCCATGATGAGGAAATTGGTCGCCTTATCCTTAATTCTTCCTTTCAAAAACCATGCAGAACCTAGTGCAGCCACCACTCCCAGGGTGTACAAACCCAACATGACCAAGCCTTGGGCCCCAAAGATCCCTAAGAAATAGGTCTCAGGAATTACCAAACCAATCAGAATGGCATACACGGGTAGGCGGGCTGAGCAACTCATGAACGGAGTCACAAAAATGGTTACCAGTCTTTCTCGCCTGTTCTCAATGTTTCTGGCAGCCATAATAGCGGGTACGGCACAAGCCAAACCACTAATGAGCGGTACCACACTTTTGGCCTGAACGGCAAAAG
>JBCBHI010000806.1:0-2989 GCA_038525885.1 Bacteroidota bacterium | reverse complement strand
GGTGATCAGATCATCCGCAGCATTGGGTGCGGATTTAGTAATCTCATAGGCTTCCTCTAAGTTTTTGTGCTCACCTGCAAACTGTTCTTCCGATATCTCATCCACCCAACTTAGGTGGCTGTTTTCCATGTGCAAGGGGTCAAATACGTTTTCCTGGACCAAGCTGCGAAAACCGGATTGCTGCTTGGCTTCCAAAGACCTACGCAGGTATTCGTAGCCTTCGCCGGAGTATCCGAACTGGGTGCCTGGGTCAAACTGGAAACGTAGCTTTTCATCCTCCTCCATCCAGCGCCAGTTGGCAAAGCCGGATTGGTGGCTTAGCAAAATATGTGGGGTAAGCGTTTGATGGCGGGGATCATCCACTACATCTGGGTCCACCCAATAGGGATGTAGAGGTTCTTCTAGGGAAAGGGTTCCATTCTCGATTAGTTGCAGCGTCAAAAAAGCGGTGATGCTTTTGGTAAGCGAGGCGGTATTGAAAAAGGTGGATTCGTCGATGGAATGCCCAGGCATACCCGTACCCAGATATTGGGTTTCCATTACTTTGCCTTCGTCTATCAGGGCCACCGCTAGGCCGGGTACTTGATGCTCTTGCAGAAAGCTATGCAGGACTTCTTGAGGAGGGAGCGAGGGGCTAGTTTGGGAAAATAGCGTACTGGGTAAAAGGGCTAGGCAGAGCCCTAGGATTCGGTTTTTCATCTTCTTTTGAGTTTCCTCTATTGGATGCCGAATCGTGAAAGGGTGTTACGGGCAATGGGTCAATCCTGCGGATTATTTGATTAATGAGAGGGCTTAAGGGAGATATTCATTAGGTATTAGGTTTCTCTATGAAACACCAACCCATGCAATCTTATCGGGTTTGCCATAAGGTACTTGCTATCTTGGGCGGAGAAAAGCAGTTGACCACTGGGTGTGCCCAAAGAGGAGTTTGGTAGTCCTCTCTTCAAATTCAGTATCTTTATGGAAAGGGATCACAGATGGGAGAACCAAAAATTCAGGAAGATAGGAGAGACTATTCTGTCGAGGAGTATTTGGCAATTTTGGAACAATCCGATATCAAATTAGAATACTTTGACGGAGAGATTCGTGCCATGACTGGAGGCACTAGAAACCATTCCAAGATTGCGGCTAATGTAATTGCGCTGTTGGTGAGTGGAGTTGATGCAAACCAGTGTTCTCCATTTGGTAGCGACCTCAGGGTCTATTCTCCTACTACCCAATCTCATATGTTTCCTGACGCCATGGTGGTTTGCGGGGAGGAGAAATTCCAAGACGAAAGGAATGACATTCTACTGAATCCCACGGTCATTGTAGAAGTGTTGTCCCCTTCTACGATGCACTATGATTTTGTGGAGAAA
Source organism: Bacteroidota bacterium (assembly GCA_038525885.1). Lineage (GTDB taxonomy): Bacteria > Bacteroidota > Bacteroidia > Cytophagales > Cyclobacteriaceae > DMST01. Next base: position 1,631 of record JBCBHI010000806.1, on the reverse strand, counting down.
TTTGACAAGTACAAACGTATTCCCAGTTTGCGGGAATACGTTTTAATCTCGCAAGATCGCTATCGGGTAGAGGTCCGTTCAAGTAAGGATGATTGGGGGCAGATTCAGATCTTTGAAGGGAGGGAATCTAAGGTAGAATTAAGTTCCATCTCGCTCGTAGTGGATATGGAAGCGATTTACCGTCAGGTTACATTTGAGCAGTAAATGCACCTCCACTCTTTAATCCTCCGCTCTATCTATTTTCCGAGTCTTACAACACCCCCTTCGTACTAGGTAGACTTTGGTCTTTCAAGTCTCGCTTCACGGCCATTTTGATGGCTTTGGCAAAGGCCTTGAAGATCGCCTCGATCTTGTGATGTTCGTTGTCACCCTCCACCTTCACGTTGAGATTGCAAAGAGCGGCATCGGAGAAGCTTTTGAAGAAATGCATAAACATCTCGGTGGGCATATCACCTACCTTCTCGCGGGTAAACTCTGCCTCCCATACTAGCCAGGGGCGGCCGCTAAAGTCGATGGCTACCTGAGCCAGGGCCTCGTCCATTGGTAGGAGGAAGCCGTACCGGTTGATGCCCTTCTTATCGCCAATGGCCTGTCGGAAGGCCTCACCTACGGCCAAGGCGGTGTCCTCGATGGTATGGTGTTCATCTATATGCAGGTCACCTTTCACATGAATGGTAAGGTCGCTGCCACTATGCTTGCCCAATTGGTCTAGCATGTGATCGAAGAAACCAAGCCCGGTTTGGTTATCGCAGTGGCCTTGGCCATCCAGGTTCAGTTGCACTAGGATGTCCGTTTCCTTGGTGGTCCGTCTTACCTCTGCAGTACGGGGTGGTAGCTTTAGGAATTCATATATCTTGTCCCAGTCCGTAGTACTGAGAGCAGCATCAGGATGGTTTTCTTCCGAAATAAAAATGCCCTTTGCGCCTAGGTTTTTAGCGAGCTCCAGGTCAGTGGCCCGGTCGCCCAGAACATAGCTGTTGGCCAAGTCGTATTCTTCACTAAAATACCCCTTGAGCAGCCCTATGCCCGGTTTGCGGGTATCCGCATTCTCGTGCGGAAAGGTGCGGTCAATATGCTGTTCGGCAAATACTACGCCCTCCCCCTCCAGGGTTTTGAGCATCTTGTTGTGGGCAGGCCAAAAGGTGTATTCCGGGAAAGAATCGGTCCCCAATCCATCCTGATTGGTTACCATCACCAACTCATAATCGGTCTCCTCTGCCAAAAGACGCAGGTTGCTCAGGGCTTTTGGTAAAAACTCCAACTTCTCCAGACTGTCTACCTGATAGTCAGTGGGCGGTTCTACGATGATGGTGCCATCGCGGTCAATGAATAAGACTTTCTTCATGGTTCGAGGTTGGAAGCTGGAAGCTGGAAGCTGGAAGTTCGAATTGGTCATGGTCCAATATCTAACTTCGAACTTCCAACTTCGATGTTCGTCAAATAGAAACAGCGTTGGGCTCGTAGGCTTTCAGGGCTTTGAGCAGTTGCTTGTTCTCCTCAGAGGTACCTACGGTGACCCTCAGGCAATCCATCACTAAGGCTACCTGACTTCTATCCCGCACAATGATGCCTTCGCCTACCAGGTAGACAGTCTGGAGAAGTTGGAGTTTTTACCAAAAGCCCTGAGCAAC
>JBCBHI010000805.1:0-2989 GCA_038525885.1 Bacteroidota bacterium | reverse complement strand
GCCAAAAGTACCTTTAAGGTTACGGCCAACTTTGACTTGGGGAATGGAAAACTGCTAAAGGCAGACCTCAACAAAAAATTCAATACCGAAGAGGAGGCCAGAGCCTTTTTGGAACAGTGTAAGGGAGCAGATTTCTCCATTGCAGACCTGGTTACCAAACCTGCCAAAAAATCTCCTGCGCCGCCTTTTACTACCTCTACCTTGCAGCAAGAGGCCAGCCGTAAGCTTAGCATGTCGGTTTCCCAAACCATGACCCTAGCCCAGCGGTTGTACGAAGCGGGTAAAATAAGCTACATGCGTACGGACTCCCTCAACCTTTCTGAGGAAGCCATTGCAGGGGCTACCAGTGCTATCAAGAGCAGTTACGGGGATGATTTTAGCCAAGTCAGGCATTTCAAAACCAAGAACTCAGGCGCTCAGGAAGCACACGAAGCCATCCGGCCTACCGACTTCTCGCAGTCTAAGGTTAGTGGCGACCGCAATGAGCAACGCCTGTACGAGCTCATATGGAAACGTGCCATCGCCTCTCAAATGTCGGATGCTCAGCTCGAGAAAACCACCGCCACCATTGGGGTCTCCACCGTACCCGAAACCTTCGTGGCCAGAGGTGAGGTGATCAAGTTTGAAGGATTCCTGAAGGTCTACATTGAGAGCAAAGATGAAGACGATGAGGAGGATGAAGACAAGGGGATGCTGCCTCCACTAGAGGTAGGACAAACGCTTGTTTTGGAGAAGATGACCGGAAAGCAAGGGTTTTCGCGTCCTCCAGCTCGTTATACTGAGGCTTCCCTGGTAAAGAAACTGGAAGAGTTAGGCATTGGCCGTCCTTCCACTTATGCCCCTACTATTTCCACAGTACAGAAGCGGAATTACGTAGAAAAGGAGTCTCGCCCAGGGAAAGAAAGAGAATACCGGGAACTGTATCTTGAGAAGGATGTACTAACTGATGCTACCCTTACCGAGATTACTGGTACTGAGAATATGAAATTATTCCCTACCAACTTAGCCATGGTAGTAAATGATTTCTTGGTTGAGCACTTTGCCAATATCGTAGACTATTCCTTCACTGCCTCGGTAGAAAAGGAGTTTGACGAGATAGCCCATGGGGGCATGGATTGGGGTAAAATGATTGATCGGTTCTATCATACCGACTTTCATCCCAAAGTGGAGGTGACTGAGAATATTTCCAGAGACGAAGTAGGTAGTTCCCGGGAAATTGGGGTAGACCCCAAAACCGGTAAAACCGTCATTGCTCGTCTGGGTCGTTACGGACCCTTGGTGCAGTTGGGAGAAGCAGAAGGAGACGAAAAGCCTCAATATGCCAGCTTACGAACTGGGCAGTTTATTGAGAACATCACCCTGGAAGATGCCTTAGAGCTATTCAAACTCCCCCGTACGGTAGGTAGCTTCGAAGAGAAGGATATGGTGGCTGCTATTGGCCGTTTTGGCCCTTACATTCGCCATGATGGCAAGTTTGTAAGCCTTAAGAAAGAGGACGACCCCTTGACCGTGACCGAAGAACGGGCCATTGAGCTAATTCTGGCTAAACGGAAAGCCGATGCTGAAAAGCATATCAAGAGTTTTGACGAAAACCCAGATGTGCAGATTCTGAACGGTAGATGGGGACCCTATATCAAAGTGGGTAAGAAAAATGTAAAAATACCTAAGGATAAGGAGCCCAAAGATCTTACACTGGCAGAATGCCTGGAGTTGGCCGAAAAGGCGCCTGAGAAAAAACGCGGGGGCAGAACCGCCGCCAAGAAGAAAAAGGAATAGAACTTTTCAATCCTACTTTCTGAAAAGCCTCGTCCCCTTGGATGAGGCTTTTTTGGTTTTTATATGTTACCAAAATGTAAGTTTCTCGTTTGTTTTTGAATTGTGGACTCTATAGAAAATATCAATTTTTTGACCGGAAAGTACCAATGAGCCTTCGGTGTTGTCCATATTTCTTGTCCCAAAGCTGTTTGGAGAAAATTGCCTTATTCTTGGAGGCTGGGTATTTTTCTTTTAACAGTTAGGCCTTGTTTTTCAATCATAATCACCTGTTTGCCAGTGATAATTTGGTGAAACCTGAGAATTCCTACGTATTTTCTGACGCCGGCTTAGCTAGGTAAGATTTGGGACTTGATTGAGAAATATTTTGTAGGATAATAGATGCTAAATCAGTACTTTAATTCTTAATCCCTTGGTAAATTTTTGGGTTTACTAAGTGATGTTTTAATTGATTTTTTACCGCAAGGAATATAAAGTTTCTACCAAGGTGGCAGAAGTTAACTCGAATTCGATCCGTGCATTTACCTTTAGCAATTTTAAAGGGAGAATTGTCACTACCATGTGCGTGATGGGGGCCATTTCCATCTCCATGTTAGTTTACAACCAACGCATGATCTCCCGGCTACGCCAAGAGCGGGCCGAGTTGGCTTCCCTCAGTTTTCCGGCCATTCAGGCCTCTATGGAGTTCAGCAAGAACGTCCATAAAACTGGATACTTGCTCAGTGCCTACGTAGAAAGCGGCGATGAGTCATTCTACCGAGATTGGCAACAAACCTGGTCCATTGGCCTGAAGGATCAACTTCTGTACATCCAGCAGATGACCGAGGAGATCGAAATTGAATCGGCCAAAAAGACCAGCCGCCGGATTGGTATTAGCCTCAACTTACTGGAAGACAAGCAGCGGCCCATCATGGAGGCTGTGCGACGTGACCTGAAGGTGAAAGGTTTTTATCGCGAAGATGTTTCCTTCGATGATGAATCATTCTATGGTGGAGGAGCTTCCAGCATCTATGTTGCTTCGCAGGATAGGACCCTGCTGGATATTCAGCAGCAGTTGAATGCCCGTATGGCCGGGGAGATTGTTCCTTACGTAGCCAACGTAGCTGGAGAAGCCGAGATTCTGAATACCTACTTTGCCCAGGACTTTCAGGCCCGCTTAGCCATGATTGATAAGAAACTGGCCAATATTACTACGGTTGGCTATTGGATCGTTGGT
>JBCBHI010000804.1:0-2992 GCA_038525885.1 Bacteroidota bacterium | reverse complement strand
TCCCAGAGGTACAGTTTGACCAAACTGTGGTAGCCTACGAGCAAAACCGGATTGCTTTTGCAACGCCACAGAGCTTGCAAATACCTACTACCTACGGACCTGAGGTATTCTACAATGCCGTGATACCCAGCGTACCCGGTGTATGGGCTACTTTCCCTGCCCCTCCTGCTGCTGGTACTGGGCTAACCATTAGCAACGTAACCATGATCCCCCGTGACTGGTCGGCCTTCTTCAACGTAGGCGATACTCAGGAAATGCCCGTGGCCGGAGATGGCGCCTTGGTGGAGGTAACTAACTGGGGAGCAGAGTATGACTTCTCGCCTACCGTGGAAATTACCGACTCCAACTCTGATGACACGGTGGATGTAGACGCAGATTTGGCAGTAGGCATCTCTGGGTATACGCTGAGCTCTACCATTACCGGTCTGGCTGCTGACGACGAGGTGAGCATCTCACTTTTCTACCGAGACGAGTTTAGCGTTGACCGCTTTGTAAACAGCTTCACCGTAGAAACGGACGGTGCGGGTACTATTACCCAATCGCTGATGGATGCGGGTATAGCAGCTGCTATCGCAGACGGGGAAGATGGTTTTGGTGATGTGCTGGTGGAAACTTTCCGGGTGGTAGACTCGATTTACTTGGTGCTGCCTGGTACAGGAGGTGACGGAACGGCGATTTCTTCATCCCGTGTACACAACCTGTCGTTTGGCGGATCCGGTAGAGATTTCATTTCCCCTAGCATCTCCATTGCTGGCGGCAGCCCTACTACGGCCTTGGCCTTCGGCATTACCTTTGGTTCCAACTGGTCGTTCCAGCTTGACAATTCGAGCATTACTACTCCATACGTTTTGTTGCCTGAAATTGAATATGAGTATCGCGAAGTAGCTTCAGGTTCTTCTAACCTGGATTATTTCGTATCCGATTTCGTGGTTAATCCGAACACTAGTACAACGGACGAAATCAGCAACTTTATAGAGCCCGATGCGGCAGGTGACATTGTGTATAAGGAGCTACAAGACGGTACTGAGCTGATGTACACGGCCAATGTGTCGATTGATGAGCCTCGCTTCTTTGTTACCAACCAAGACCATGAAATGGCGGCTGCTACAGTATCCATCAGCACCGATGGTGAGGTAACGGGTATCAACGTAGACGAGACTGGCGAAGGCTATAACACGAAGTTTGACGTGACCCTAGCCCCTACCATCAGTGGCTTGCCTGGCAGCGGAGTGGCTATAACTCTTACCAGCGGCGAGTTCAATGGGGTACGGTTCGACTGGTTTGGTGACTACCGCCTGACCAACGGAGGTTCTGGCTATGCTCAGTTTGCCAACCGGGTATTGAGCTATGAGTTCGTTTCCAATTTTACGGCCAACGCTACTCTGGGCTTCCAGATACAAGCTGGCGAAACGGTGGTGCGAAACGTAAACTATGGTACTGGCCGCCAGTCGATCGACATCGACTAAGCTAGTCCATCTGCTTCAAGCTAAAAGAGGATAAGCCCGTCACCAACAACTTGTTGGTGACGCACCTTTTGGTGCTAAAACACCAACAAGGGCTACTCTTACAAATAAAAAGGTCCCCTGGTTTCCGGATGGATCCAAATAAAAGAGGCTGTCTCCTTGCGGGGACAGCCTCTTTTCGTAGTACCGTCTTTTTACTCTAGGTCTTCCCCTTTGTTGAAGATAAGGGTAGAACTCTCCTGCTGCTCAAAAGAGGAGGCCCCGCTTTTGAAACCCGTCTCAAAGTCAGCATACCCTTGAAAAGCATCCGCGTCTACAAAAGAGAGTACTTCGCCTACGATAACATACCCTGAGGCACTGCCTAGCGAAGGAATGGTAGCGGTGACATCCGCAGGCCAGGCGATATTCAAAAAGGCAATCTCCTTGGCAGGGTCACCGAAAGTATTGTAAGTCAACAGGTTGAAGTTCTCGTCTATCAGTACCTCGTTAAGAATATAGAAGTCCGAACCCGTGGCACTCGCGGTAATAGGGGCAGTATTGTACAGGTACGCGTCGTTCTGGCTGTAACTACCCACATCGGGTACGGTGGGGCTAGGGATGGACACGCTGTTGCCGCCTGCCTCGGCAAAGTAGCTATACTGAGTGGTACTAAATTCGGTATCCTCCAGGACTGCTTCAAAATCGACCCAGTACTTGCTAAACTCGTCTGAAAGGGTAGGCAAAGCCAAGGAAGTATACTCGTCCTCATCACGGTAACGTGCTATGGGGTAGCGTGTACCCTCGGCCTCGCCCAGCATAGTTACGCCCCAAGCCTGGCCTGTAGTATAAGGATGCGAGAATTCTACATTGGCACCCGCAAGCCAACCATCGTTGGTTAGTGCTACCACCGAGCCGTCGTCTTCACGTACGTCATTCAGCAGTTGATAGTCCCAACTGGGAGCATCCCCGGTGGCTCTTCTGGATACCACGTGGAACCCTGTGGTGGAAACATCTTCGGCAGACTGGAAACTTACCAACTCTGAAAAGGTGCTGTAGGTACCCTCCTCGTCAAAATCATCCTCGGTCTGGTCGGACCGAAGGGCATAGGCAAACGTATCTGCCTCACCGTAAGGAATGGGGCCTAAGGTAACCGAGGGTCGGTCAAACGTGGGGTCTTCTTCGGAAGAAGCCAAAGTAAGTACCCCCGTAGAAACGTCGCGGGTAGTGACCACGGTGCTAAGCACAGATTCGCCAAAAAGAGGATTGGAAAAGCTTACCTGAAAAGCTTGTACCACATCTACCTGATTGCCGGTAAATCCGTCCGGCCGTTCCAAAGTCAGCGTATCGCCGGGTACCGTTTTACCAAAAGCGAGTACTTCTTGGTTTTCGGGATTCAACGCTAACACCCAGTAAGCTAAGTTGCTGGAATTGGCATAGGCTTCATCGTTAGGCACCAACACGTTGAGAAGATCGCCCCCTTCTTCAACTTCCTCCTCCATAGGAGTGGGAGTGTCGCATTGGGAAATAAGTAGGGGAAGCGCCAAAAAGGC
>JBCBHI010000803.1:0-2997 GCA_038525885.1 Bacteroidota bacterium | reverse complement strand
CCCCAGACCATTTGGATACGGACTCTGACAATGACGGTATCCCAGATGACGAGGATGAGGAGCCTACCGTTCCCGAGGAAGTATTGCCCAACCAAGGCATTTCACCCAACGGCGATGGAAATAACGACTTCTGGGTGATCGAAGGTATTGAGTCCCATCCGGATAATGTGGTGGCCATCTTCAACCGCTGGGGCAACAAAGTATTCGAAATAGAAAATTACGATAACGATACCCGTGTATGGTCTGGCGAATCCCTGGAAGGCATCGTCGCCGGATCAGACAATGTACCAGATGGTGTATACTTCTACGTGATAGAGTTCGGTGATGGTACATCACCAGTGAGCGGGTATGTAGTGATAAAACGATAATTCCAGAACCCATGAAACATATTTACCGATCTTTTGTCCTAGCATTAGCCCTTGTATTGGGGACCGCAGGAACCCTGCATGCGCAGCAGCAGCAGATGTTCACCCAGTATATGTTTAATCAATTGGCGCTCAACCCTGCCTATGCAGGCACAGACAAGGCTGCCAATATCACTGCGCTGACCCGCCACCAATGGCTGGGAGTTGACGGAGCGCCCACTACCCAGACCATTAGCATGCATGCCCCCTTTCCCAAAAGGAAGATTGGTTTGGGCCTGCAGCTAATCAACGACCGGGTAGGTCCTATCAATCAATTTGGGTTGTACGCTAGCTACGCCTACCTCATACCCATGTCCATCGGTACCCTTTCGGCGGGTCTTCAGGCCGGGTTCAATACCTACCGCGAAGACCTCACGAGTTTGCGTACCGGAGACGTAGATGACGCTTTTGGCACCGTAGTGAGAGACTTTCTGCCCAATGCTGGGGTAGGAGTATGGTTCACCGCCGAGAACTGGTACGCCGGGGCCTCCCTGCCTCAAATGCTGAACCACGACGTGGGTAATGCTGAGGGTGGAGTCACTTCTACCCAAATCCGCCACTGGTTTGTGACTGGGGGCTATGTATTCCCGGTATCCACCGACATTAAGCTTAAGCCCAATGTACTTATGAAAGTAGTACAAGGGGCACCCGTGCAGTTCGACCTCAATATGAACGTACTGTTCCAGGAGGTGCTGTGGGCCGGAGTTTCCTGGCGGTCGTTTGATTCCTTTGACTTTCTGCTGGAAGTGTTGCTCACTCCCCAGCTAAGACTTGGGTATGCCTATGACACTTCCACGTCCCGCCTTCGGTTGGTTAACACCGGTTCGCATGAAATCATGCTGAACTACCGCTTGGCTTTCGAGAAAGATCGTTTACTGACGCCTCGCTACTTCTAATCCTAAAAGGTATCATCAAGATGAAAAGAACTAGCATACTAATCGCGCTGCTCACTGTGACCTTAGGGGTTCAGGCTCAGATGAGCATTTTTGAAGTGGGGAGCAAGGAAGACCGGGCCGACAGGCTGTACTATCAGTTCAGCTATGCCGGTGCTATCAACTTATATCAGGCCGTGTTAGACGAGCAGCCCGGTAATCCTCGGGTTCAGCTTCGCATTGCCGAAAGCTATCGTAAACTGAACCAGCCAGCCAAGTCTGCCGCCTGGTACGCCAAAGTGATCGATAACGACACCCTGATTTCCGATCAGGATGTATTGCATTATGCAGAGATGCTTAGCGGAGCTGGGGAGTACAACCAAGCCAAGAAGTGGTTTGAAGAATTTGAAACCCGCTCCGCCGGAAAAGACGGCCGTACCGAGCGGTATCTCAATACCCTCAACAACTTAGAAGTTTATTTCAAAGACTCCGCTATCTACGACATAGGACCCGCCTCTTTCAATTCTGAGGGTGCAGATTTCAGCCCTATGTTCTATGAAGACGGATTGGTATTCGTGACGGGTCGTGAAACTGCCGAAGTACGCTTGGTTCAGAATATATTCAATTGGGACAAAGAACCCTTCCTGGATCTATTCTACGTAGGCCCAGACTCTGTAGGTCTTTTCAGTGCCCCACGCCCTTGGAGCGAAAAAATTAATACTCAGTACCACGAAGGGCCCCTGGCATTCTTTGATAACGGGGAAAGAGTAGTCTTTACCCGCAACAACTACTACAAAGGGCGTTTCAAGATCAGCACCGACAAAATCAATAAGCTCCAACTGTACAGCGCCAAGAAAAGCGCCAGTGGTACTTGGGAGCAAATGAAATCTCTACCTTTCAATAGTACCGAGTACAGTGTAGGGCACCCAACTTTCATGGCCGATGGGCGCACCATGATCTTCGTTTCCGATATGCCCGGTACCCTGGGAGGCACTGACCTATGGCAAACCGAATGGGATGGTAACGACTGGAGCACCCCGCTCAATTTGGGCCCCGCCATCAACACCGAAGGCAACGAAATGTTCCCCTTCATGCACCAAGACGGCATCCTGTATTTCGCTAGCGATGGCCAGGGAGGCCTAGGAGGGCTAGACCTTTTCACCTCAGCTTTTGAGGAAGGTACTTGGCAAGCGCCCAAAAACATGGGTTACCCCGTCAACACCCATCATGACGACTTTGGTCTCATCATGGAGCCCAATGGGGTGCAAGGCTGGTTTAGCAGCAACCGGGATAGCCTGGAGGGAGATAACATTTATCGGATTGCCATTACTCGTGAGCCCTTCCTGCGGATTGACGGTATTGTGATTGACGAGGTAACCGAGGAACCCCTTACCAATGCCACTGTGACTATGCGGGGTACAGACGGGCAAGAGATGACCGTAGAGACCGATGATGAAGCCCGTTTCTCGTTCGATCTCAATTGGGATGTGATGTACCGGTTCAATGCTGAGCTACGACTCTACGACCAAATAAACGCTCCCTTGCGCAAGGCTGAGGATACACCTGAGGCCAGAGAACCCTTGGTGATTCGGATGAAAAACCGCTGCTGGGTGTATGATTGGGTGCTAAACAACAAGGAAACCGGAGAGCCCGTAGTAGGAGCCAACGTAACCATGTTCAAGAAAGGCACCGGGGACTCTATCGTCCTCCAATCAGACAAC